>JAHFJD010000019.1 GCA_023246055.1 Candidatus Doudnabacteria bacterium | reverse complement strand
GACGGTGCTGGATATTTTGTACCCGGTCGTGGGACGGTTTGCCAAAGCTCCGCAGGATATCAATGACGCATCCATAGTGGCGAGGCTGTCGTTTGGAAAGAGTCAAGCGCTGCTCACGGGTGATGCGGGAAAAACCATTGAGCAATTTTTGCTCCAGAGCCACCTGCCCATAGACGCGGAGATTTTGAAAGTCGGGCACCATGGGTCTCACCATTCTTCCGAGGCACAGTTTTTGCGCGCAGTTAGTCCTGATTATGGAGTCATTTCCGTGGGCAAAAATAGTTACGGGCATCCGCATCCAGAGGTTTTGGATGCGTTGCAGACGGAAAACGTCAATATTTTGCGCACAGATCAGAGGGGAGATGTGGAATTTCACATTTATCCAGACCACGTGGAATTGCTTCAGTAGGCAGTAAGTGGTAAGCTATAAGCAGTATGAAATACTTAATCGGTGCATTAATCATTATCGTGCTTGGCGCGGGGATCTGGTTCGGTTTTGCGCGCAAGCCATCTCCCGCGTCAGAAACAAGATCAGATAATTCATCCGCCGCCATGCCCAAAGAGACAATTACCCCTACCCCATCGACAACTCCAGCTGAGCAGCCGCAGAAGACGAGTCAGATCGCTGTGCTGCAGACAAATTTTGGCAACATAGAGATCACGCTTGATGCGGCGGCTGCCCCGCAGACTGTAGCCAATTTTGAAAAGCTCATCCGCGACGGGTTTTACAACAAGCTCACGTTTCATCGCATTGTCCCGAGCTTTGTGATCCAGGGCGGGGATCCCAAAGGCGATGGCACGGGCGGGCCGGGCTATACTATTCCTGCGGAAATCAAACTCCCGCATAAGCGAGGGAGTGTAGCCACCGCCAGGACCGGCGGCAAAATGCCAGATGGAACGGTTATCAATCCTACCAAAGCCTCATCCGGCAGTCAGTTTTATATTGTTCTCGACGACAAAGTAGGTCCTGCGGGATTGGATGGAGAGTATACGGTTTTTGGCCAGGTGACGGCCGGCATGGACAGTGTAGACAAAATTGCCCGGGTCAAAACCGGCGCCGGCGACAAACCTCTCGAGCCAGTCATAATTAACAAAGCTTATATTAAATAGTATGTCTAAGCATCCCAGAGAAGAACTGACTTTTTTGATGATTAAACCCGACGGCGTGAGGCGCGGCCTTACGGGTGAGATTGTTCGCCGTTTAGAGCAGGTGGGGCTCAAAATCGTGGCTCTCGAAATGCAGCGGCCGAGCCGCAAGCAGGTGGACGAACATTATCCCAAGAGCAAGGCTTGGATTGAGCGGCTGGGTGAAAAAACTCTGGCGACCTATGCGAAATATGGCTATGATGCCAAAGCTGAACTCGGCACTGCCCAGCCCGCGAAACTCGGGACCATGGTCCGCGGCTGGCTCATGAATTTCATGACCTCCGCGCCGGTAGTGATCATGGCGATCAAAGGCGTGCACGCCGTGAGCATGGTCAGGAAACTTGCTGGCAACACCATGCCTGCGGATGCGCCGCTTGGCACGATTCGCGGGGATTTTTCCGTGGACAGCGCGGCTGTGGCGAACCGCGAAAAACGCGCGGTCTACAACCTTGTGCATGCCTCGGAAACCGAAGGCGAAGCGCGCCATGAGATCAAACACTGGTTCGGCAAATCCGTGATCCACGACTACGGCCGCACGGACGACGAGGTGTTTAGGTAAAAAGCGGTAAGAAATAAGCGGTAAGGATTAAGTAGTAAGCAATAAGCGGTAAGTATTAGCAAGTAAGCTTTACACCCTGCCCAACGGCAGGGTTTTGTGCTTGCCCGCCTCCTTGACAAAGTAATTATCAACCCTTAATATCTAATATAGAATATTAAATATTAAGGGTAACAAATATGAAGTACCGTATATTGAGCAGGCAAATTTTAAAAGCCTTAAAAACTTTTCCTGCCATAATAGTTACCGGCCCGAGGCAGTCCGGCAAAACCACCCTGCTTAAAAAAATTTTGGGGAAAACCCATACTTACGTTAATTTAGAAAATCCAGATGTGCGGTTTCGGGCCAATGCGGACCCGGTGAATTTTTTAGATCAGCTATCTAAGCCGGTAATTTTAGATGAAGTGCAATATGTGCCGGAGCTACTGTCCTATATTAAAACGTTAATTGACGACAACCGGAAAGCCGGAAGATGGGTGCTCACCGGTTCGCAAAATTTCGCGTTAATGCAGAAAGTCAGCGAGTCTTTAGCCGGCCGCGCCGCTATATTGTCATTATTACCATTTAGTTTTTCAGAAAGACAAAATGCCGGACAAAAATCCAAGGATATCGCTTGGTTGTTGAGACATATGTCAGATTCGGACATTTGGCAAAAGCCACGGCGAAAAAATTTAGCTGATCTTTCGTCCGTAATTTTGCGCGGCAATTACCCGGAAATTGCTTCCAATTCACGGGTAGATAAAAATTTATGGTGCGGCTCCTATATTTCGACCTATCTGGAAAGAGATATACGCAATCTGGCGCAGGTTGGAGATTTAAACCAGTTTGAAAGGTTTGTGCGCTTGTGCGCCAGCAGAACCGGACAGATTTTAAATATTTCTGAATTGGCTCGGGGCATTGGCGTGTCGGTCCCGACTGCCAAACGGTGGCTGTCTTTGCTGGAAACCGGATATCAGATTTTTTTGCTTTATCCTTATTACAAAAATATCGGCAAGAGGTTGGTAAAGAGTCCAAAGCTTTATTTTAACGATACCGGCCTGGCGGCCTATTTGTTGGGGATAGAAAATAAAAACACCCTTATAAACAGTCCGCATTTCGGCAATTTGTTTGAAACCCTGGTTGTTACTGATTTTTGGAAGCGTTTTTTACATAATGGCCAAATGCCCTCTATGTATTATTTAAAGACGCGGGATAATTTGGAAATAGATTTGGCGCTGGAATCCGCCGGATACCTTCATTTTTTGGAAATAAAGAGCGCAGCCACAATTACGGCGAAACACGCAGCCTCACTGGTTAGAGGTAAAAAAGATCTAAAAACCCTGGTGGCTTCCTGTAGCATTATTTCGCAGGCCAAAGAAAACTTTTCTCCAGCCGCCGGAGTAAAAAATTTTTATTGGCAGGATATTTTAATGGCCTAAACTTGAACCCCCAGACTCTACCCCGACCCCTGCCCAAAGGCAGGGGTTTTGCGTGACAAACCGGCGATTTTTTGCTATAATTCAGATATGATCGATCAAGGATTGCATAAATATTTTTGGGATGTCAGTCCTGCCAAATTGAACCCACAGGTCCACAAAAAATATATTATTGAGCGGATTTTGGACATGGGAGACGACCCGGCCGTTTCTTGGCTCCGTCGGACATATTCCAAAGGAGATATTTTGCAAGTTATTGAGAAGAGTCGTCGTCTTTCCGCCAAAAGCAAAAATTTTTGGAAATTGGCCACTCAAAGTTTATGAATGAACATTGGGAGGTTTTGCCCCGGTCCACCGCTGAAACCTGGCCGGTACTCCGGAACATTTCCGGCATCGACAAATTTTATTTAGCCGGTGGCACAGGCCTCGCCCTCCAGATCGGGCATCGGTTGTCCCGCGATTTGGATTTTTTTTCCGCGGACCGTTTTGAGGTGGAGGAGTTGATTTCCGACTTGTCAGCTTTGGGAAATTTTCAACTAGAAATGAAAGCGAAACAGTCTGTGACCGGGATTTTCAACCAGACCAAACTCTCATTTTTGGGCTACCCTTATTCGTTGCTGAAAAAAACCATAGTGATCCGAGCCGTTAGAGTTGCCGATATAGCTGACATAGCATGCATGAAAATTGACGCTATTTCCACGCGAGGCGCCAAAAGAGATTTTATTGATTTATTTTTTATCGCCCAAAAGGCTCCCCTTGGACTCCTGCTGAAGTCGTTTGAACAGAAATACGCTTCGCTCCGATACAATTTGATGCACGTCAAAAAAAGTCTGGTTTATTTTGATGATGCCGAAGCCGACATGATGCCGGAGATGCTAAAGTCATCAGACTGGGCCACAATCAAAGCTTTTTTCCAGGAAGAAATAAAAAAATTGATTTGAACCACACCTGATGTGCGACCTGCCTTCGGCCCTTGCCCGCTACAGGGGTTTTTTGCTTGCCCGCCTACGGCCAGGTGGGTTATGATTGAGGCATGAGAGATGTACCCATATTCGTCCCGCCGGAAGAGAAACCTCCCCCAAGTCGCAAAAAGAAAGGTTCATCGATTTTTAGTGAAGAATGGGGGAGTAAAGCGTGGGGAGATGCAAATAGAGCTCGTAGCGAAAAGGCCCAGTTTGAACACGAAAAAAAAAGCCAAGAGTTTTTGGCAAGGGCCGAGCAAGCCAAAACCTCGCAAGAGTTGCATCAACTGTTTCTAGACGCCAAGGTCTGGCATCATCAGAAGGATCTGATTTTTTGGGCTGCTGAAAATAAAAATCAAACCGGCTTTGATTTTCTACGTTTGGTCAGAAAAAATATAGCAGACATTGATCCGAAGACAGACGACAAAAAAAATTTTTATACTGACGAGGATTTCATCCCAATGCGAAGTTGGGATACGGATGAATTGCACTGGATTCCGACAAGCTTTGAGGATATGATCCAAGGTGATTTTCCACTTTTTGATTATGAAGAGTATCTTGTCCGTATTCTAGCCGGATCTTTTGGAAAATTTGATGACCCAGAGTATAAAGCACAAGCCGAGGTTGAGCTGCTTAGCCTCATGGATAGATTGCCGGCCAAAACCGAACAATTTCGTCACGAACGGGATAGGTATAGAGACCCCGAAACCGCCGAGGATGATCAGGGTAGCGGCGAATCAGATGATCATTATTTGCTGACCGTAGAAACCACTGCGGATCTTTTTGGCTATGATGACGACATGTTTTTTAACAGAACTTATGTGGAGATTCTACAGAGTCTAGGTCGAGTTGGTTCCGAAAAGTCTCTTCAGGCAATTGTTCAGCTCACTAGAACCAAACCAATTGAGTTATATGGAGTAATGGCAGACACCCTTTCCAAGATCTCTCCCGGTAAAGCGGCGCATGAAATGCTTCAGATGTTAAAGGATGAGGATCCTTGGATTAAACGTACTGCTGCGAAGATTCTTTATCGTTTGGAGTTCGGCAAAATCGGCATTAGTGAGGAAGGTTTAAACTATCTTGATCGAATGTATGATTTGGGAGAATTCAACAGCTCCCAGTATTTTGCCCAGAGACTGACGGCTAACGGAGAGATTGGCATTTTCGAGCGAGTAAATGAAAAGCTGCTGAAATATCTTCAGCTGTCTGATCCGGAATCGGCTGAAAAGAAAATCCGTGGCGAACTTTACGAGTTGACTTATCGGGATTTATTTACTGACCGGGTGGATTTGCCAGAAGCCGAACGGGAGAATCGCAAACGATTATTGCAGGAATTTCAAGAAAAATATTTTGCCTTTGCTCAAAGTGAGTTGTTTGCTGGCACAGGGACGAAGCTGAATAATCTAACGTTTAGAGAGCAAGCCTGGTTTTTGGAGTTCAGCACCAAAGCCACACCGGAACAGAAGAACAGCATCAAAAGTTTCGTCAAGCGATTCCGGGAAGCTGGTATCCGCGCTTTTTTGGTCATGGAAAACGGGGGTAGCGGTGAAAAGATTTTAGAGCTTGCCGAAAGGTTGAAACCCAAGGAGGCACAAGCTGTTTTTGATACTTATCTGAAAATAACTTATGAGGCCGAAACCGCGCTGCGTAAGATACGAGAAGTAACAAAAAATCTAGGGGGCGCTGAGCTGTTCGACGATACTTTGTTTGACAACCTTCTGGAAAAAGCAAAAAATTCGTTAATCGCGGGCCATGAGTTTGCCACCGCCGGAAAATCTATCATGTCGGTTCAGGGATATTTCATTGATGTTTTTGATCTAAACCAACTGTTATTGATTATGCATCAGGAAATCCACGACCTCCGCCGATTTAACACTGTGGTCACAGATTGGCAATCATTCAAAAATGAGGGTATAAAAATTCTCGATCACTATATTCTGGATACTAAAAATTTGGAGGGAATTAAAAACGTCAGTTTGGACATGGAAATTTATCGCTCTGATGAGGTGAAAATACATGGGGTATTTGATCGAGCTGGAAAGACCAAAAAACATGTGGGTGGCCTTTATGAGATCGGACATTTTTACGAGAAAGATATTGATTCTCAAAAGACCTATCTATTTGCCGTTGACAATAGGGAGGAGCTTCACCATAAACATCACAAGGATCTACAGCATTTTTATACTATGTATTTAGAAAAATATCTGCGAGGCGAACAGCTCCCCGCAGTCATTGTTTATTCGAAAAATGGCCTGCCGCTTTACGAGAAAGCATCTTACCCCCAATTTTTATTTGCGGACAATGAGGACGAACTGGTCCATGCCATATTTACAGCTAAAGATATAAGGCATAGCAGGGAAATGCAGCCGGAATTTATGAGTTCGGAAAAACTGGCAGGCAGCCAGGAGCGGCTTTACGATAACTCTGATCTTCGGGAATGGGAAGGTAAAACTGCGGATACGGCGCAGTCGTTGACGCATCTGTTGCGCGCCATAGAAACTGCAGGTGTGGAAAAAAGAGCGATAATCGCAGATGAAACACCCCAGGTTTTTCTAGATCTGGGAACTGGCGAAGGGCGAATTTCTACTTTGCTCGCGATGTTGGGGAAAAAGGTTGTAGGGCTGGACATCTCTCAATCACAGCTCGATAAAATTCCACATCGCTTGCAAGAGGAGGTTCAAAAGTTTCAGAAGGATAAATCCTCCCCGTTGCGAGTTTTAATGGATCAAGGTATTGTCCAAGAAACTGATGTGATTACTGATATTGTAGAGTTGCAAAAGCATCTCTACACGGTCAAGGGCAATTTTTTAGACCTGGAAAGAGATGTGTATAATGGTTTGGTGGAATTGCCAGAGAAACAAGGGATGGATCCCGTCGATTTTTTTGAAGCCAGTCCGCATGATGAAAATTTTTGGGATACTCGAGACAGTCTTTCTTTTTTTGGTGACACAGCCTTTGATGGCGTGACCCTCAATTGGCATACTTTTTGTGAAGCAGGAGCTGTGAGTACCCAAAAACAAGTTCTTGAGGATATATTCAAGATGCTGCATCGGGGTGGCCTTGTCTATATAGAGGTCCCTGATCGCACCATTGGCAATTATGCCAGAACCTTGAGCGAGTATCACAAGGGCCATCCGGATGAGCCGTATGGGACGATTCGAGATGAGACCTCCACCGAGCAGGGAAAGGCCAATCGCATGGGCGAAGGAGAGGATACGGCGCGATTCTTTCCCGGTCGCGACGAACTGCGGAATCTGCTTAGGCAGGTTGGTTTTGAGGATGTCAAAATAGACACTTATCTCATCACCAGCAAAGACAAAGACGGGAATGAATTTTTGGAGGTTAAGGAATTGGTATTTACTGCGCAGAAACCAGTGCGGTAGACGGGGTAGCGTTTGGATTTTGTCCAGCTTCCATCCAAGCCATCTCAAAAATTGCTCGTTCTGTATTGGCCACGGCTTCGCTATGAATCATGGTGGCCATTTGTTGTCCGGGTTTCATGCTCAAAAACGCGACCTTGTCGCCAAAGATATTTTTTTCTATTTCTAGATTGATTTTTTCTTTGGGTACGAGTCGGGTTTCTCGGAGTTGCGCTTGATCTAGACGTTGATACGCAATCCCCTCCGCATTATTTTCCGTAATCGCTCGAACCTTTATACCTTTTTTGATACGCATCATATAGTATTGTTTCCAGAATTGCACTAGAGGTTTTTCCCATTCTGAATTGATAAGCACAAACGCGAGGATTTCTTTATTTTCCGCTAATATCTCTTCATGCATTTTTTTGACTCCTTCTAAGCCTTCGTAAAACTTGACCCCTGGCCGGCCAGAGATAAGGTTAAAATCCGAAACCAGGCTAGGCAACACGCTATCCAGGACGGTTTGCGTTTGCCGGGCAGCTTCAGCCTGTTTTTCAGCCAGTTCTTTCAGCTTCAGGGGGTGGGCAGGCTCAAAAATCGAGACTTTGCCGACCTCGTCTTTTTTGGTGGCCAGACCTACGGCTATGAGTTCGTCGAGGATTTTGTAGATGAGACTCCGTTTATAGGGCGAGTTTTGGGCGATTTTGCGTGCCGGAGAAGGGCCAGTTTTGAGTAAAATCTCGTAAACTGCGGCTTGCTCTGGGTTTAGACCTGCCTGCGTGAGAGGTTGTTCGTACATTAAAAAGAGTATTAAGTAATAGAGTATTAAGTATTTAGGTTAGGGAAGAGGCAGATTTGATCAAGCCGTGGATTAGTTTGCTTAATTCCACTGTGTTATCTGCAAGGACTTGAAATTCATTTTGATTTATATAGGCTAAATCTTTGCTGATCAGGAGCTGATTTTGGATTTCTGTTAGGGAGCCCAAGGCCATGTAATAAAACTGGGCTTTTTCTTTGGGACTTTTGCGGCTAAAACCCTCGGCAATATTGGAAGTTATGGAGACTGCGGCCCGGCGAATCTGGGAAATTAGGCCAAAAAGCTCGCCTTTTGGAAAATTTGTCGTGATTTTATAGATGTCAAGCACTAGTTTATGGCCTTTTTGCCAGGCAATTAGTCCAGTAAACGACTGTATTTTGTTCATATTGTTTGTGTCCTTAATACTTACTACTCTATACTTTATACCATTTTAAAGTTTCTGTCAATAGTTTATGACAAAAAAATGGCTCAAAAATGCCATTTTTTTCTTTTCTGTTAGCCAAAATATCAAAACCTGCCACAGAGCATTGACACTTTGTCCATTTTGGTATATCATGTGTTGTTAAGCTCAAGAACAGCGAAAAGGGACTAGAGAATAGTGAATAGGGCTTAACACAGTACCTTTCAAGAAAATAGCAATACTATGCCCTCTGAGGAGAGGGGCTGAAATAGTATTAAGTATAAAGTATCAAGTATTAAGGCTCTCCTCAAAAAGGAGAGCCTATTTGTTTGAACTCCCCCTACCCCTCTTTGTAAAAGAGGGGAGGAGTTCAGGAGAGAGTTGTGTAGAGAAGTAGAAGATAGGGACAATTACAGGAATTAGCCCTTCAAACTTCTCACTACTCTATACAATCCTCTCCGACACGGACGCGGATAGTCGCGGACTTTACGCAGACTGACGCGGACGGAATAGATGTTTCCTTCCGGCGACCATAAGTCCAGAAGGCGGATCATAACAGATCATAAGCAGAATGAAAAGTCGAAGAGCAAGTACCTTAAATAGTATCTGTGTTTCCCAATCTTGCTTCCTCGCCCCTACTGGGGGAGAGGATAGAGGTGATGGGAACAGGATCAAATACTCACAAAGTTAAATGGACTACGAAATCTAAGATTGTGAGATTGCCACGCCCTTCGGGGCTCGCAATGACAATTTTGGAGGAAACAAGGTTAACTTTCATAAAGCGAAGCGAAGGCATACGAAGTTTGCCCGAGCGAGATCCCCGCGAAGGCGGGGACCCACTCCAGGCGAATTGATACAATCCGCGACGCGCTATCAGGGAGAAGTCCCAGGATAGTAAAGAGTGCAACTGTTCTGATGATTTTGTAAAGCCCTCAACAGGAGAGCAAGGTCTGAACAAAATTATCAGCCGCAGGTCATCAGGACAGAACATTCTTTGCTAGCAAGGCAGTATCAAGTAGTAAGTATAAAGTATTTTGGCCCTTTCAAAACCCATAAGATTTCCCGCGAAGAAAGTTCCTTTTTCTTCCTCGCCCGACATCTTTTTTCTCCCCCTTACCAAGGGGGAGATGAAGAGGGGGTCGAGGTGAGGGGATTTCCTCCGCGAGAAATGGATTTCTCGCATCGTTCTTTTCACGGGAAGGATATATAAAAGCGCCTTCCCCAAACCGAAATTTTTTCTTTTTTCGGTTCGCCAAAAGCGGGCCGGAGGAGGGGAATATGTCCTACATGGTGGGACCGGACGGCGTCGTGTATGTCGTCCGGTCAAACGAGGAGGCTCGCGAGTTGTATCGCGAGCTCCTCGAAGACGAAGGCAGCGAGCAGTAGCTGCTGCCCTCGTCCGTCCCCAATCCTAGAGCGGGGACGAAAAAATTTCAAAGGCGGTTTTCTAGGAAATAACCGCCGAGCCACTCAATGAAAGAGGCAACATTGCATTTTGCCTCCTTTCTCGAGAGCATTTCTACCACTTTTCCTCCCCCTAGAGGGGGGAGGCGAGGTGGGGGTGAAATACTCTCAAGATTGTTCTTTTCAATTTACAGCCAGGCTCGCATTTGCTGACGAGCTCTGGCTAATGTTCCAAACCAATCCCTCACTTTACCAAAGTGAGGGAGCCTCTCCCAGGTTGTCATGGCCTGGGGTCAGCAAGAGAGGTTTCCTTCTGAAAGGAGGGAACATGACAACGGTTATCAACGCACTGAAATCGGCCGCGAAAGCGGTCATGGTGGCGTGTTCGGTCGCTGGATGCGGCCGAACCGTCGAAGAAACGCGGGCGCTCGTACCCGCCATCAGTTTCCTGACCAACGGCGGAGTGCCGTTGGCGAAAATCGATTTGGCGGCGCACGTCCTGTGCCCGCAGTGTGCTCGGCAGATCCGGCACGCGGTGCCCGGAGCGGAGATGTTCTCCCTCCTTGGGACGCGCGTCCAGATCACGCGTCGGCTTGCGGAGCGAGCCGACCGCAAGGAGCGCGAGGCTGGCATCAAGGCCGCCGCCGAGAAGTTCCGGGCGCAGCAACGCCCGGTTAAAAAAGCTTCGTGCGGCGCTTGCGGCCGCCCGGCACTCGTGACCAAGTCTGATCCGGCCGGCGCGCACAAGCGCGTCTGTCTCCCCTGTTTTTCGCTCCGCGGTGGAGACGGAAAGGCGGCGGAGACCGCCTTCCGGGCGCGCTGGGATAAACAGCGACCGGCCGACGATGGCCGCGCTGTAGATGTTTATGGCGAGTACGCAGCGGAGAAGGCCGCCGGTAACGGCCATTTCCGCCAGACTGTCCTGCCCGTGGTCGAAGTTAAGACCACAGGCAAGGACGGGCGCAAGCTCGCGGGCGCCCCGGCGCACGCGCAGGTGGCCAAGGCGGTCACCGCGGTCGTCACCGCCCAGGATGAGGCGGTGATCCGAGCCCGCAAGGCGAAAGCCGAGCGGGCAGCAGCGGAAACGGCCCGCAAGGCCATGCTCGCGGCGCGAAACGACGCGATGACGCTCGCGGCACTCGGCCGCGCGTCGTAGTTTAGCACCGCCTACCAGCAAGGCGGAATAGAAATAAGTCTCGAATAACTCGAGGCTCCCTGAGGAAGACCAAAAAGTCTCTCCTCGTATGGGAGACTTTGCAAATTTGGGATTCTGATCTCGCGCGGCTGGTGAGCACCCTCTGAATGCCGGATAGACACGAGGGGATAAGCGCGAGCGCAAAGTGGGTACGGGTTATTTGCTCCTGGGGCCCACGCGGAGCGAAAAAAGCAAAAATGGCTGTCTGGTGAGAGTGCCGGAACACTCAAGACCAGACTGAATGATGTGATAGCGGCCAACGCACTTGGCCGAAACATCAGCGCCCGTCCCGATAAGAATCGGGATTGTGCCTTCTGAAAGGAACCTGTCGAAAGGCAGGGGGACTAAAAGAAGGAAGAAAAATTTTCGCCCCTTGCACAGGGGCATTTGGAAGGGAGACTTATGCATCTGCACTTCGCATAAGCTCCCAACCTTTTTCGGAAATGGTACTGGATTCCTCCGCCTTAGGCGGACGGGAATGACAGAAAGTAATGTTTCCGAAATTGGTTCCCGCCTCTCCGGCGGATTGGTTCTTTGAAAATTTGTCCTCGACTGGCGATCGGGGGTTAAATAGCCTTCAATACTGCTTCAATGGGCAGATCAACTGCTTTGGATTGCGACCCGAGACGGCGGCTGAAATTGAGGATGGTAAAACCTTTGATTTTTCGGGTTTTTCGATCAAGCCGCAGAATAACATCATCTGATGTTTCTTTGGAGAGGTCTTTGGCCGATGGCTTACCTTGAGAAAGATATGCCACATCAGCTTCCCGGTCATAGTAATAATGGAGTTTCATATCTATTGATTCTTGATTTTATTAGTGAAATAAGCCGTGAGAATAAAATTGCGCGCATTGGTCTTGACCACAATAGCCAGCAGCTTGCTCGCAGAGAGCTTGCGGTAGAAAATCAGCACGCGAGGATCGGATTTGGAGCGGCGGATAATTTCTGGATCAATTAGTGTTTTGCCAAAGTGCTTATGAAAGCTTTTTATCTCTGGGTGAAAAATCGTTATATGGCCGTAGCGTTCCGCAGTCAGTTCGATCACTCCGATCCGCGAATCAAACTTTTGCATATTTTTAGTGTAGTTTTTCAGAGGCTGTTTGTCAATTCGGAACTTTTTTTGAGTTCGTTTCCTTATCTCCCTCTCTTAAGCTAAGAGAGGGCAGGGGGTGAGTTATGAAATCCAGGAACTCCCCCCGCCTGCCATCGGCTTCGCCTCAGGCGAATGGCGGGCAGGCCCAACCCCTCTTTGTAAAAGAGGGGGGCGATACGGAGGCGGCCTCGAAATTGGTTCTTTACAAATTAGACCCCCGCCCCCGTCTCCACGGGGGCAAGCTTGCGGAAAGCCATCTGGTTATTTTTCTAATCTCTGTCATTTCCCGATCTAACATCGGGGAATCCACATATCATGGGCGCTCATTACTTTGACGGAGAAAGACAGCGGTTTCAGTTGAAACTGGCCAGAAACTCGCGCGGCGCGAGAATGGGAATGCTGTGAATTTTTTTGGCTTTCAGCAAATGCTTGTCGCCAGAAATGATATGTTTCGCACTCGACGCTATTGCTGCCTCCAGAATCCTGTTATCGCTTTGGTCTTCTTTTATGACTGTTAGCTCCGCATGAGGATACACGATGATTGAGGCTGCCAGTAATTTATCTATCAGCGCTTCTGTCGGCACCTTGAGTTTTTCTGACTGTTTCTGGATATGAGGATACCTGACCACCCGAAAGAGCTCGTCAATCGTTTGTGGCGAGAAGCATAAGGTTATTCGCCGGGTATTAATCAGTACAAAAAGCCGCTCGAGGGATTTGCCCCAAAGCAGCATGGAAATAATGACGTTGGTATCCGCGACTACTCGCATACCGTTATTTAGCTGGCAGACCGGGCTTTGGCCAAGACTGACTTTGAGATTTTCGTCCCAAGCTTTCGCATAGCCCTGATGTCCGTTTGGGTAAAAATGGTTTTAATTTTCGGCGATGGCAATCTGGTGATGGTCGCGGTATTGTCGGTTATACGGACAAAAATCCTCGAATCTTTCCAGGTTTTTGGCAAGTAAACGGCATTATTTTTAACCTTTGTGATAACTGCTTGCGTCATAGTGCATCCAGTATAACAAAGAAGTTAAAAAAATCAACTTGCGGTACTTTTTTCGGAAACAGGATTGAAATTGTAAATCGTGTTTCCGAAATTGGTTCTTTGAAAAGATAGGCCAAGCCGTGCCTCATCAGCGGTTTGGTCAAACTAAAAACAATTGGTCTCTTCTCAAAGAGGCCGCCTCTCCCAAAGCGCCATGCTTTGGATGGTGAGAGAGGTTTCTCTGAAAGGAGAAAAACCATGGCGAAACCAACTATCACAGTGAAGGACCATGCCGCGGGCGCGCGGCTGGTGAAGTTCGAAATTCCCGGGGGAGTCACGACCCCTGAGGAGTTCGCGGCCGCGATGGCCGCAGTGGAAAAGGACCTGCCGGGCGACCGGCCGGTTCTGATAAACGGCCGCGGTCCCATCTGGGGCTACGGCATGCTGATTCACGCCGCGCACCCCACCCCGGCGGTGGCGGTGTACGACCCGCGCCTGGGCGTGGGCGGGGCCTACGTCGTGGTGGCCACCCACGACGCGCGGTTCAGCGTCGGTGGCCTCGTCCCCGACCCCGAGGCGCAGTAGGCGCAAGGGTCTTACAGCTGAAACACTCGCTGCCCAGGTCACGGGGTGCCTGGCGGTGAGACGCGAATCAAAACCCCAAGGAGGTGGCTATGGCCATCATCAACTCCTTTCCGGACACGGATGTCCGGAGCAAATATAAAGGAATGGTGGTGGCCATCGGCGGGCCGCCTCATTCCGGAAAGTCGGTTTTTCTGGCAGAGCTGTATCGGCAGCTTTTGGCCAGGCGACCCTCGGGCGTGTTCCTGCAAAGGGCGTGCCCGGACGGCGAAGGCATGTGGTCAGCGGAGTCTGACCCGGCCGTCGTCGCGGAGATCAGGAGAAAGGGCGCTTTCTCCCAGGAGTTCATGTCCTTCGTCCTGAAGGGCATTGAAAACCTGGGGAGAAGGTTTTCCATCCTTCTCCTGGATCTCGGGGGCCGAAAGACTGCGGAGAATGCCGAGATTCTCCGGCGGTCCACGCATGTCCTCATTCTTTCGTCGAAAGACGAAGAGAATGAGCCGTGGTCGCAGTTCGCGGCCGCGGAGGGTTGTCAGACCCTGGCGATTCTCGCTTCTCGGCTGTTCGAGCTCGCACCCGGCGTGCTCGACACCACGAAGCGGACCCCGGACCAGTCGTGGTCGGGCGAAGCTCCGCTCCGTGGTGAGCTCTGGCAGTTGGACCGCAAGGGTCCGCCGGAGCTGTATCGGGAGGCAATCAGCCACATCGCCGAATGGCTGATTGCAAAGGTCGAGAGCCGATAATCTCGACCAAAATAGCAAAAAAAGTTTTTTTTTGAGGCAGGAACAAACGTGGTTTCACTCACCACTTTGTTCCTCCTCTCTCTCGGGGCAGGGATGATTTATTCTCCTACTCCACCGTGGTCGGCCTCGTGCGGATTATGGTGGGCAGGTAATTCATCCTTGTTCCAGGAGAGGGATGAAAACAAAAACAATAACAAATAATTGGTAACTGCTACTTAAAAAAACATCCCACACAGGTTAGTTGTGTGCGGGACAGTCGCTCGGAACAAAGGGTTTACCGAAAGTTCTTTGAAAATTAAAAAGTCACAATGGAGAGACTGGGAATTTTTTGGAAATCTTTGATATTTCTGGTGACTAGCGATGCCTGCATTTCCAGAGCCAAAGCGGCAATTGCCGCGTCGGCAAGCTCGACTTTTACAGTTCTGCGGATGCGCGCCGCCCGCCGAGCCATTCGGTTGTCAAAGGGAAAACTCACAAAGCTGTCTTTTAAGAATCTCTCAATCCGTTCTTCTTCGCCGGGGCGCAAACGCGGATAGGACAGTAGTTCGCATTCGGTAATCACCGACACTGCCAAAGATATATTTTCTTTGCGCCACGCCACAAATTTGCGCACCACTTCGACTTCGCCGCCCAGGTGGGCGATTAAAATATTTGTGTCTAAAACCAGCATGGAGATTTAGTCCGCCTTTGACCACTCGCGATGAACCTTGCCAATATGTTTTTTTAAGTCCGCGTAACGGTCTTTTAAAAGCCCGGCTGTATCTAAAAGGCTTTTGGGCACAATCTGAACCGGCGGGGCAACTTCATCCCGTTTCAAAACATGGATATTGGCTTTTGTAATTTGATCTTTCATAAGCTGATCATAAAATAAAAATATAATTAAGTCAACATTTTTCAATTCAGACATTTGTTTTTGCAGAAAATAAATGCTTGGGTTGAAAAAACTCAAGATAGCACTTTTCAAAAAACTCCCTCCCTGTCTTTGAGACAGCAGGGGTAAGAGCCTGTTTAATAACTTCAGATCAACAGGCTCTAAGGGAAAAATTTGTCTCAAGTCCCGGAGGTGGGACATGGAAAAACGATATCGGATTTTTGAACCCGGCCGGGTTGAGATGGATTTGCTGGCTGAAGTTGCCGGCAAATTCAGACTCGGCCCGGATTCTCCGGTCTCCATGTTGCCGTACGGGCAGCTGCCGGACGGCACCCTGAAGATTGGGGCCGAGACGCGGCGTTTGTATTTCCATTTTGCCGTGGACGGAGACTGCTTTGTCCCCGGCACCGAGCTGGTCAAAAGCTCGGAGGAGTGGAAAGAGGCGCCGGTGACCCGGATCATCTCTTTTGGTAAGTGTAACGTGAGTTGCCCTTATTGCAAGAGAGATTGCCAGTTCTTGGGTGATGACGGCTTGCCGATCATTGCCCAGCCGGTATTGCTCGCCGAGGTCGTCGCCCTGTGCGAAGGCGCAGTGGGGCGCGGCGAGATCGTCCGCTTTTCCGGCGGCGATCCGGTCACGTTCCCGACCGTGACCCTGGCGATTTCGGAGTATCTTTACCGCCGGTATGGGGTAAAGACTTCGATCGCGCACAACGGGTCCGGACCGGCCTGGGCGCGCAAGATGGCGCCGTACCTGGGCTCGGCCGCCATTGATCTCAAGGGTGTGCCCGAAAAAATCGGGGGCATTATGGGGATCGAGGCGGTGCGCGGCGAGTTGTTTTATAAAAACTCGCTGGAGACCCAGGGCGCGCTTTCTCGCGCCGGCGTGCTCACGGATGTTCGCACTCCGGTGTTCGGAGACACCTCGGTCGATGAAATGCGCAGACTTGCGCAGGACATCTACCGGGTGAACGATCTCCGCTACACTTTTTGGACTTGGCGGCAGTACAAGCCAGTCCAGGGGTGCGATTGGTCAGCCCCGACGCGCGACGGGGTGATCGAAATGATGAAAATGGTTTCGCGCGACATTCCGGCCTTGTGGCTTGGCATCCGCGCCAAGTGGGACAAGGGAGGGATGATCTATGTCAAAGCCGGCGAAGTCCGGCAAAAAACGGCCGATACCCTTGCGGTAGACATGAGGGATTTCGGCAGCGGCAATCTCATTGAGGTTGCCGTATGAATACCTTGGGAGGAAAGGCCAGTCGCATGCATTATCGCGACGACCCTCCTCCTTTCTCTTGGGGCAGGGATGATCCCCGGTAGTAGCCTCTCGACAAGCTCGAGACACTACGGGGTAAATTAAGATCTTTATCTTTTACCTCCCCTAACCCCTCCTCATGAGGAGGGGAATAGGATAGGAAAAAGGCGATAGCTCTCCTACTTATCATCCTTGTTCCAGGAGAGGGAAAGTCCCTCTGTATGTTCTTTGAAAATAAAAAAACCGCTTCTTTTGGAGAAGCGGTTTAGGTCCTGGGAAACGGCTCAAGGGATAGAATTTGTTTGGCGTCGTCGTCGGAAATAACCTGTTTGGTTTTGAGGAGTTCGATGGGCGCGCCGAGCTTGCGGTCTTCCTTGCGCATGAGCGTTGATAAATCGCCTGTGAGATCAGAGAGTTTTTCATCGAGATAATCTTTGGTGACGAGATTTGAGACTTTTTTATCCAGTTCATCTTTGAGTTCATCTTTGGTTGGATAATTCTTGAGCTTCTCATCCATCATGGAAGACATGGCCGGCAAAAGCACGGTTTCGGTAAATTCGCCAAGCGTTTCTGTCAGTAGTTTTTTTGTGATTGGTTGATTTTCTTCATTCATACCATGAATATACCGCCCTTTTTAGATTCAGTCAAGACTTTGGTAACGGGAACGGAATTGTTTGTAAATTTTTTATAAATAATTCTGTCCTTGCTACTCATCTGACGAGGAGAGCTGGTGGGGACGGTTCTTTAACAATTAGTTAAAAAAAATTTCCCCCGGCGCCGAGGGCTTGAATATCGGGTATGGGAGGCAAAAATGAAAAAAATTCTTAGAATCACGCGGCATCCGGTGGATGCCGCACGGGAAACGTTTCTGAGAGATGTTTTCGGAGACGACCTCGTGGTTGTCACCGAGGACATTCGGTATGGCGACGACCCAGTTGCCGCGGTCAAGGCGCTCATTGAGAGCTTCGAGGCTGACGGAAGTAAGGTTGTGGCGGTCGAAGCGCAGGCGCCGTTTCCGGTTCTTATCAAGCTTGTTGACCACCGCCGCGACATCGGTGCGCCGCTCATCCGCGCGCAATTTGAGCGAGATGAAGGCGGACGCGCGATTGTGACCGGACAGGACGAGCGCGGCCGTGATCTGCTTAAGTTTTCTCACTACGAGGAACTGGAGCGGATTGAATTCCAAACCCGCCGTCTCGAAAGGAGGGACTGATGAAGATTTTGGTCCGCAAGTCCGGGGAGTTCAAGCTCGTGTATTTTGAGCTTCCCACGTACGGGGTTGATCCGCACGCAGTCGCGCAAAGGATTGATGCCGTAGCCGAATCGTGGAACGGCCCGGAAACGGTTTTGTTCCGAGGCCAGGGGCCGGTGTGGTTGTATGGCATGCTGGTTCACAGCGCGCACGCCACGCCGAACACTGCCACGTTTGAGCCGCGCAAAAACGGCTATGTCGTCGTGCATCAGCACAACGGCGCGCGGTGTCCCGGCGACGTCATTCCTTCCGATTCGGTCGGTATGACCGTTGATGGTGGAGAGATTGTCGGCGGGGAAGACGCGGCACCGCGCAGACGAATGGTGGTTGCGGTGGGAGGACCGCCACATTCCGGCAAGTCGGTTTTTCTGGCAGAGTTGTATCGTCAGATTTTAGACCGAATGCCGGGCGAGGTGTTCCTCCAACGTGGCTGTCCTGACGGCGAAGGAATGTGGTCGGCAGAATCCGACCCATCCATGGTGAAAACCATTCGTCAGAAGGGCACGTTTACCGAAGATTTCGTCAACTGGGTAGCGAACGCGATCCGCGGGCTCCAGAAAGGGTTTTCTATAACCTTGCTGGACCTCGGCGGCAAGCGAATCTCGCCCAACGACGAGATTTTGCGGGCATCCACCCACCTTATTGTGCTTTCTTCGCAAGAGGAAGAGACGCAGGCGTGGGTGGATTACGGGCAGGGCTTTGGCTGCGAAGTATTTGCAGTTATCGAGTCGCGACTTGTGAAAAACGAACGCGATGAACTCGACAGCTCGGCCCGGTCGTCGCTGGATAGTTCGGTACTGCCGGTCACGGGAACTCTGGTCAACCTCGATCGCGATGGACCAGCTGATCCGTACCGCGAAGCAGTAGCCGCTCTTGCCGAGCGTCTTGTTGCCGAAGTGAGTTAGGATGTTTTTTTCCCGCGACCCGGCGGCATGTCCCACACTTGGCAACAAGTGTGCGGATCTAATACCGGGCAAAGGAGGCCAATGATAAAAAAACACTGGACTGTCCGCAACGGCCAGGTGGGCACAGCTCACACGAGCCGCGATGGACGGGAAGTGGATTTTCGGGCCGCGACCGAGCCGCCCCAAGTGGACGGTTCCGATGAACGTAAGTTCATCGTGATTCAGCCGCCGCGGGGTGTGCGAGGAGTGGAAGAGTTGCGGTTGGAGCTCGGGCCTGACTCCTGCGAGAGAGTGGTCATAGATAAAGACCTCTTTCACAAAGGACAACAGGTCATAAAGCTGGTTTTTCGCGCTCGCTTTTGCGGCGTAGAACTCGTGGCCGAGCAACATCGCGGCCTCGAGTGGTATGACAAAGAGGCTGAAGCTGCGGAACAGGCTCGCGAGGCCGCTCGCAGAAGAGAGGGGGATGCCGAGTGGCAGGCCCAGAAGCAGTTCCTCAAGGACTTTCCCCGGGAGAAATTCTGCGAGAAGGCGACGCGAAGGAATGTTGGGCGGCTGGCAGCCGGTCGCCATATCATAAAAAATGTCCTGATTAACATATTGCGAGCCGAGGCAGAAGAGGCTGGCTTTGTTAATCCCTACTTCGTGAACCGTCACGTGTGGGATACGGACGAAGATGAGCTCGAGGAGATCAGCGGCAAAATCCTTGAGCACGCCGAGGCCCAGCGCCTCGAGCAAAAGCGCAAGTGGCTGGAGCAATCCGGCCAAGGAGGTGAAGTGTGTCAGTTATGGAAAGTATAAAAGAGGTAGGCCGACTCTACAAAGAGATCGGCTACCTTTCACGTTATGAGGGCGGAGGTGGGTCCTGGCAGTGGGCCTTTATCGGAATGATAATGGGCCACCAGGGCCAGACCCGCCAGGGCGGTGAACTACAGCAGGTTCACTGCGCCCGAGTCGGATTGCGAGCGGCGCAGTATGCGGACGCCCACAGCTTTTCCGGCGGCCGGTTCGACGCTCTTGTCGCGGTTTCTCTTTTGCATGACGTCATCGAGGATACGGAAATAACTCGAGATGTCATTGCAGCACAACTTAATGTCGAAGTGGGTGATGCTGTTCAGGCGGTAACCCACCTCGGGGAGGAAGAACCGGACGAGGTTTATCTGTCCCGCGTGGTAGCAGGCGGAGAGCTGGCGATTTTGGCCAAGCGGTTTGACCGTCTGGACAACGTCGTCTCGCTCGCCACTGTAGCACCGGATTTCCGTGCCAAAAAGATGGCAGAGGTGCAAGCCGCGCTTCCCATCTGGCAGAGGATTGATCCGGACGGCGCGGTGGAAATTGAAGCGGAGCTTGAAAAGCTCCGACGGGCAGAAGAGTGCCCGGCTTGCCAGAGGCCACTTGATGAGCACATTCAGTGCCCGTCTTGTCCGGCTCTCTGGTGCCCGCCAGGGCCAGGGGCGTGCAATTGCGGCACGTGGCTCACTCGATGAGCCGGCCTCTTAGCGAACTCGAAGTGCGGGCGCTTCAACCGCTCATGCGCATCTCGCAAGAGTTGCGTGATGAGTGCGTGGAGATTGCCCGCCAGAAATCTCCGAGTGCTGCGTTTAGTTTGGCAACCCGAGCATTCCGTTTAGCCGGTTTCGGCGAGTGGGATGCGCTTGGCATTGCCAAAGGCACGCGGTGGCTTGCGGTGATCCGACGGGATCACGGAATGGAGGCATTCAACCAGGCAGTGGGGACGCTCACTGCCATTTCCAAGTCCTTGCCGTAAGGCAGGGCGAGGAGGTGTTCAATGAAAATTTTCCTGACCGTTTTTGCGGTCGCGTTCGCGGCAGTGGAGGTGTGGACGTTTTTCTTCCCCCTCTGCTGGGCTGACTTGGTGTGGCGGAAAAAAATTGACATGGGGTACGTAATTTGGATCCTCATGGCGATTTTTGTTCTCTCGCCGCTATGGGCGTCTGTGTTTTTTGTCTGGTCGATTGCGGTTTCCCTATATGTCAAAAAAGTAGCGGGCATCAAAATCGATCTGCAAGATCCGGGCGCCATCGACCGAGAGCGTTACAGCCGCCCAGGAGTTGTAAAGCTGGACGCGGCTGTCTCTCTTTTGCTGATCACAGTAATTCTGTGGTCGGCGTGGAGGTGAGAATGGCGAAAAAAGTCCTCTGGCTCTCCCAGCACCAACTGACCCCACGACAGTTGGCTGCGATCAAGAAAAAGTGGGGGCTCAACCCCGACGAGATTGGGCATGACATAGACCCCTTTCTGAATGCGCGCGAAGTAGCGCGCCGGTTTCAGGAAGGGGGCTATGACGAATTGATCTTCGTCGGACCGGAATCAGTGCTTCGACATCTCTGCGAGCAGGGATTATATCCCTATGTCGCAGTGGTAGAAGAGGTGCCGAGAGCCCAGGCCGAGTGGAGAGTCCACGGCCAGGGATACCGGTTTGTGGCGTTCGAAAAAGTTCGCCGGGTG
>JAHFJD010000051.1 GCA_023246055.1 Candidatus Doudnabacteria bacterium | reverse complement strand
AGTCTTTTGTCAATTCCAGATGATAACGACCCCTCAGTTGGGGACCCAAAGGGACCCGACGGACAGGGATTCTAGAAAATCGCGCGACGCGAGTCTCAAAATTCGCGTCTCTTTTTTATGGAGTGTTTTGTAAACTTACGATGGTACGGTCAATAAATTCCTGTAGACTTTTCTCGTTTTGGCCGATTTTGTTTCGAATCGATTTTGCCAAAGCTTCGTCATAGTTAACATTGCTGCCCTTTTGCAAAAAACCGGGATCAGCAAGAAGCTTCTCGCTGATAATTTTTGCGAGCACTGCATTGCCTTTGGGACTGAGGTGGATTTTATCGTAAAAAAAATCGAGTCGGGCCTGCCCCGTAAAGCTATCCATTTCCCTTTCAACGTCAATGCAGGTAGCAATCGGAGTGGCTTCGAGGAGAGCTTTTTGGACTCGTTTTTTTGAAACCGCTTGGTAGTCTGCATATATTGGCGTAAGCTTCGAATATCTGACATAAAGCTTGCGGTCAACTTCAGTGTCCTCAAATGTGGGCAGGCCCGGATGATTTATGGTATAGAGCTTTATCCCCCGATCCCGTGCGAGCGCCGCTATTTTTACAAGATTATCAAACCAGTTCTCAAGGTACTCCCGCGCCTGTAGACACGCCCAGCGAGCCGGGCTTGCAAAATTCATATTTTTTTTGAAACGGTAATCGTAAAAATAGCTAGCCACGAGACTGTGAAACAATAATGATATCGTACTCGAAAGCACTGGTCCCACGTGCGAATACATGGTTTTTAGCTCCACGCTATTTAGGAGCATCTCTGGCCGCCAGCTTTTTCCCAGATTCTGCATGCTGTATATAAATTCCTCATTCCACCCGGCGTGCAAGAGCACCACATCGGGTTCATAATTGACAATCTCCCGCTCAAAGCGCAGTCTCTGCTGATAGAGTGGCCATGCACCCATGCCGGCATTGATAACCTCAACATCGAGCCCGCGAGCCCGCAGCTCTCGCTCGAGCCGAGCCGGCCAGGTTTCGGCGTCATCATTGAAAGCGCAGACCGTGGCTGAATCGCCGCTGGTAAAAATCCGAATAGTATTCGGGTTGTTTTTTTTCGGAGAAAATTCCGGACCACGATAACCCCGGGAATTAACGTTAAAATCTGTACGTCCATTGATGTTTTCGCGAAGCGCGAGACTTTGTTCTGCGCCACCTCTGAAAGCAAATTTGTCAAAAATCAGAAATGGTACGCGTCGTGCTGAAGCATTGGCGCGAAAAGTATAGCCATACACTGGATGGTCCACAAAAAAATAACTAAACAGCGCGTATCGGTAATGTCGGCCGTATACTGCATGCAAGACCAGCCGCAAAGCCAATTCCAAGACCAGCGGTGGCGCGAGCAAATGCAAAATCCAGAGCAGTCCCTGTGATCCAAAAAAAACAAAAGCGAAAACTAAATACGCCGCGTAAAGTGCAAGACAGGCAGTAAGCAGTCGCACCCGATTTTTCAAAAATTTTGCTGTAGCGTTTCTCATTTACCTGTTTGCTCCAGAGGCATATAAGGCTTGTACGCTTCCAAAATATCCGCATCAACCTGCCCGCCGCGCTTGACGATTTCGCGCAGTATCTCTAGGCCTGCGGCATATTGATCTGTTTCGTAATAATATATGGCCAGATTACGGTAGGCTTGAAAAAAATAGGGATTCAGGGCGATCGTCTTTTTCCAAGCCGCTAGCGCCTGGTCCTTCCGGGAGGTTTCCCAATAGAGATTCCCCAAATTCATATACGGCTTGTCAAAGTTCGGATTGATCGCGATTTCGTGGCGGAATAACATTTCCGCCTCATCATTCCGGCCGACTCCATAATACAGCAGTCCCAGATTGTTATACACGTCTGTGCCTTCGGGATTGACCGCAATAGCGGTTTTGTATTCCTGCTCAGCGCTCGCAATATCCCCGGCCTTGTGGCGCATGGCCCCGAGTTGCCTGTGAACAAATGGAGAATGAGGTGATGTCCTGGCAGCTTGCTCCCAGTACGCAAGCCCATTTCGAAAGCTCCGGGCGTGCACTACATTTCCCGCAACCAAAGCTGCCAGCACCGCGAGTCCGATGGCGAATTTATACCTTGATTTGAGCCAGTCTGATTTGAACCAGTCGAGTTCCAAAACAAGGATCAAGATTCCAATAAATGGTAAGTAAACTCGGTGTTCCAAAATCTCTGCAAAGGGCTGGTCATTGACTCTGATGAGAGACAACAGCAAAAAACCGAAAAACCACAGCGTCCCGAAAACAGCCACTCGAGAGCGTTTTTGCTTGGACGCGAGGACTGCGATTCCGACCGCGGCAAGGGCGATAAAACCGAGGGTCAGATGCAAATCAGCCATGGTCGGGTATGTGGACAAATCAATGGGAAATAACATCTTCCCCAGATACTGAATCACTGCAGGAAAAGAAAAGTAGACAGAGGAAAAAACAGTCTGCAGATTGATTGCCGAGGCACTAGCAAGCATTATGGTTCGGCCCAAAAACCATGCTCCCAGCAATAACGCCCAGACGGGGACGAACCGCAGTAAGAATTTGTATTTTCCAGCCTCCGAGGACAGCAGCCAAACATAACAGACTGAAATGAGCGGGATAATGAGCGCGATCTCTTTTGAGGCGAGCGCCAAAGCCATGGCCAGGGCCGCGTACCCATAAAACTTTTTTTTTGAAGGGTTTTTTAGAGCCTGATCAAAAGCTAGCAAATACCAGAGAATAAACAATGCTGCCAGCGAATCGTTTCGCGCCGGAATCCAGGCCACTGTTTGCAGCAGCAGCGGATGGACTGCGAACACAAGGCTCCCGAACAGAGCGGAGGACTCCGTGCCAGTGACACGGAGGAGAAATTTATAGAGAAGCAAAGCCACCCCGAGATGGATTAGGACGTCCGTGAGATGATAAAAAAATGGCGCTTGCCCCGCGATCATGCCGTTAAATATCAATGAGGCTGCGAGCAGCGGCCGATAGTATTCACCACCAGATACTGGTGCAATAAAGTCCTTGGTAAACACATGCACCAGATTACCTGGGTGAACAAATGAGTCAGTGTTCTGGAGGATCAAGGTATAGTCGTCGAGATAAGTATAATTAAAAAACAATACCTGTCCGTACACCGCAAGTACCGCAAGAGTAATCCACAGGTAGGGCCGTTTCATACCATCTCCCAATTGGCGAGAATATTCATAGATATGTAAATTGTACCACAATGAATCAAAAAGTATCGAGCGCCGCACACAACAGTAGCTACTGACCTTTTCGCGCGAATTGGTCAACAAACAGTGTGAGGGCTTTTTTTATGTCTGCGGGCGGATTTGGATTCAACGAATAATGCACGTGCCCGTCTTTGCCTACACTCTCCAATATATCAAGGTTCTTCAAAATGATCAGGTGCTTCGAGGTTGATTTGAGAGAGATGTCAATTTCTTTGGCCAAATGGCTAACGATCATTTTTGGCTCTCGTGCGAGCGTATTAATTATTTTCAGTCGGCTGGCATTCCCTAAAGCCTTAAAAATTACTGACCACCTTTTAACTACCATGTATTTAAAGTTAATTTAATCTTATTTTTATCATCACCTCCATTATATCACACGGTGACCAATTCGCGCGAATTGGTCACCGTCTATATTAGATTAGGTAATAAAAAACCTTCCAAATCCACCAGACCCTTGTCATTCCCGCTAGCTTGCCCTCGTGAAGACGGGGGCGGGAATCCAGGATCTATTGCATTTGGAAGGGTGGAGCACTGTATTTGATTGCGAGTGCTCCGAAAAAACTCTTAGCCCTTGAGCTGGTCGACCCGTGCAGCGAGGACGTTAACGAGGTTCTGATTCACCTCGCGACGTGCTGCTTCGGCTTCGCGATCAATGAGATCGAGTTCCGTGTCCGGCTGAAAACAGTAATTGTACCATACGCCAGGCTCGAGAACCTCCGCCAAAGTGCGGCCGTCGAGGTCATAGCTAATACAGGATAGTACTGTGGATGCCGGGATCCAGTATTCAAAGTACCCGTTGGGCAGAGCCTTAGCAGTTTGGTTGTTGGTGGATTGCCACCGTTCCATCTGCTTGCCGATAACGCGGACTTCGAAGCGGTTAGCACTCTCCACTATCATTCGAAAGTGCGGAAAGTATTCACGTTTCTGACTGCCTGCATGATCGCACAATGTATCCTGGAAGTTATCTTTTTTTTCCCAGCCGTTGATCCAGGTAAAAAACATCATACTATCGTTTGTGCCGAGTCGAGGATTGGTATAGCGGGGGTGGAGATCAAAAAACTCAATCCAGTTTGTCGCTGCCAGAGTCGTCACTATCTTGTCATACTGGAAGCTTCTATCCGCAATCCACAAGATCTCGCTCATGAGGTTCACGGCTTTGGCAGCTTGATGGAGCTTCACGCTCTTCAGAACAGACAAAACGCCGTTGTTCTCCATCTCTGTCTTCCGTGGCGCCAGACACAAAGCCACGATTATCGTTGCGACGAGATTCTTCTGCCCGTGCTCAATGAGTTTCCTCAAAGCCCAGGCAAGCAGTCCGTAGCCGTTTTCCTTTACAACTTTCCTCATTCTCTTTTCCATGCTCAAAGGCATTGGCTTCTCCTCCTTCAGGATTCTTTGGTTTGCTTGTGAAGTACACAGAGCGGATCACTGCGATCAGCTCTCCTGGGGAGAGAATAGGCCCTGAAGCAGAAGCCTATGGCTTAACTACAGGGTAAACTAGAAAAGAGATACTCTTGCCCCGCCGATGAGGCGGAATAAAAGTCCTAGCTTTTACCCCGTAGTGAACATTCAGGTTCGACTTCGGGGATTCTCGTCCCGGGAGAGCTACTGCCCTCCCGAAAGGCAGCGAGTGAAATCTTCTCGGCATCGGGATGCCGAATTTCCCAAACTCCTAAATCCACAATTCGACACTTTTAACGATCGTTAAATTTGTCGAATTTCGAATTTGGGAGTTGAAGGAAGTGACGAACCATTTCATTCGAAAATTCACACTACTCTTAACTGTGACTGCCCAGCTCGTGAACAAAAAACTCTCTGTACTAAAGAGAGCTAACAAAATTCTACCCCCTCTCAATCTCCCCCTTATCAAGGTGGAGAAATCCGGAAGGTGGCCCGCTCTCTTTTAACGGTGGGGATTATTATGTCGCAAAAGGACTTTTTTATTTTGACACCCTATATTACACCCAAAACAGTCTGCTGTCAATGGCAAACACGTATTTTTGGGCTAAAATAAGAAGTTTTCAAGTGCTAAACAGACCCTTTGCCCATTTCTCAAACTCTCATTAAAAGGTTGTATAGCGCTGCATTGGTAATTCCAGCAAATGCCCGTCCTTTTGGGTTGTGGAGCGCAGATATTGGATTTTCTTTTCAAGGAGGTCGTCAATATAATTGTAGTTGTTTCCTATCCCTTCGCGGATCTTCTGAACAAGCTCATCATCATAAATCACATTGCTCCCGCTTCGAGCGAACCCGTCTGCCGCCACAAGGTTCTCGGCAATCAGTCTAGCCAAATAGCCGTGACCTTTGGGGCTGTGGTGGATTTCGTCATAAAACAGCCCCAGCCTCTCGGGTCCACGCAGATTCTGCAGTCCCATCTCGGCGTCGATAAAAGGGACTATGCGGCCAGCCTCGAGGATGACTTTTTGGATTCGCTTCTTGGATATCGCTTGGTAATCGAGAAAAAAACCGTTAAGTCCAGTATGCTTCTCATAAAACTCACGATCCGCGGGTGCATCTTGTATATCGCTAAGACAAGGAGGGTTAATAGTATAGAGTTTGATACCCATCTGCGACGCAAGCTTGGCCATGCTCATTATATTGCCAAACCAGTGCTCAATGTAATCACTGGCTCGAAGAGCATGCCAGCGGCTGGGATTGAGGCAACTCATAGTCTTTTTGAAGCGCCAATCCCAAAAATACCCCATCACCAGCATGCGAAATAGCAGAGAACCGGTCCTTGAAAAAATCCGCCCGGCCCGGGAGTGCATTGTTCCGATCTCTACAGCGTTCATGAGGAGTCCAGGATGCCAGGACTTTCCTAAATTCTGCATGCTGAACACAAATTCCTCATTCCATCCTTGATGCAGGAGAACAATATCAGGTTCATAATTCACAATCTCGCGCTCAAATCTTAATCGTTCTTGGTATGAATACCACCCTGGCACGCCGCCGTTTATGACCTCTGCATTGACCCCACGATTTTTTAGTTCTCGTTCCAGCACAGCCGGCCAGGCCTCCCCATCATCAACCTGGATGCCGGCTGTCGTGGAACCGCCGCTCGCGAAAATCCTAACCCGGTCTTTATTCTTTTTTTTGAGTGAAAATTCCGGTCCTCGAAAACCCAGTGAGTTCACTCTGAACTCAACGCGACGGCTGTGGTTCCCCTCCAGGGCGTCCTGCTGTCTTGTACCAGGCCGAAAGATAAATTTGTCAAAAATTGGAAACGGCACGGAGCGGGCTGACGAAGCCTTGCGAAAACTGAAGCCGTATTGCGGATGATCGATCAAAAAATAATTATACACTGCAAATTGATAATGCCGGCCGTAGACCATCCGCATGAGCAAACGAATTCCCAGCTCAATCCCAAGTACGAGCAACAACAGCCAAAATAGCTTCCACCGCATTGGCCCGGCCAAGTATAAAATTCCAATCCCAGATACCACGTACAATGCCAAGCACGAGCGCGCAAGGCGGGGACGATCATTCAAGAAATTAATCAAGCGCATATTCGTTCTGCCGAAGAGTGTTGGAAAATTGAGGCAAATCCTCCTTGGCGATCAAAAAATTGCCAAGAATCAGATAATCAATGTCGGTGCGGCGAAAACATCGGTAAGCGTCATGAGGTGAACAAACGATCGGCTCGCCGCGGACATTGAACGAGGTGTTAACTACCATGGGTATACCGGTGAGTTCGTAGAATTCCTTGATCAGCTCGTAAAATTTCGGATTGTCAATCGGGCTCACAGTTTGAATTCGTGCGCTATAATCAACGTGAGTTATTGCGGGAACCGCGGAACGAGCGAGGTTCAGTTTTTCCAGTCCGAATTTTCCCCTGTCCTCGACAACCACGCGCCTTCCTGCCGCCAGCGGAAACGTGAACATCATATATGGCGAGCGGCGTGAGCCTGCAAACCACTCGCCGGAATGCTCTTCGAGCACGGCAGGCGCGAATGGACGAAACGATTCACGGAATTTGATTTTGAGATTAATTTTTTTTTGCATTTCGGGA
>JAHFJD010000067.1 GCA_023246055.1 Candidatus Doudnabacteria bacterium | reverse complement strand
GCAAACAGGAGAACCTAATAAAACCACAACTACTGATGGCAATGGAAATTATCTATTTGATAGTAGTAAGAGTGTAGTTTCCGGCAAGAAGTTCAAGGTGGTCATTAATGGGCCTGTTATTTCAGGAGCCGAAGATATTAAAGGTTGTATTGACCTCAAGGGTTCACCTCTTAATAGACGTAAAGTAGTGTTGAAGCAAAAAAACGAGCCTGATAAAATCAGACGTACTGATAGAAAGGGGAATTTCCAATTTGATAAAAACATCGTTGTCCCCGGTAAGAATTTCAAGATAATCATAAGTGGTCCTGTGGTTCCATAAGTTGTTATAGATTGATAATTGTCATAGTGCGGTATAGTAGCAACCAATTAATCACCCCTCTTTCCCGTCCTTTGTAAGGATGGGATAAGGGGAGGGGTAAAAAACTTGCTTTAACCCGACTTTCGCAATTCGCACCAAAAAATGGTTATTTTTGGGCATTTAACGCCAGGAAACCATTGATTTTAAAGGGATGATTTTCCAAAACGGCTTGTAGTGCCGACCTACCCTATTGACACTCTCGATAAAAACTGCAAAAATGTCTTCATGTTTTTACGAGAAAAATCACGGACGAAGGATGGAAAAACACACCGTTATTGGAGCGTAGTAGAGAACCGTCGGGTCAGCGGAAGAAGAGTGGTACAGCGGCAAGTTCTCTACTTGGGAGAACTCAATGATAACCAACGGGCGGGATGGGTTCGGACGATAGAGGCGTTTTCGGGTGAAAAGTCCCAGGCAAAACAACTGGCATTGTTTCCGGATGACCGGGAAGAATTGCCCGTATTGGCTTGCGAGGCCATCCGGGTGCAGTTGGACAAAATAGAATTGCGCCGTCCGCGGGAATGGGGCGCGTGCTGGTTGGGATTGTATGTGTGGAATCTCCTGGAACTGGACACATTTTGGAGACGGCGTTTGCCGTCAAGCCGCAAGGGGACAAGCTGGCTGAATATGCTGAAGGCGTTGACCTGTTACCGGCTGATCGATCCGGGAAGCGAATTTCGTTTTCACCGTGAGTGGTATTTGCGCAGCGCTATGAGTGATCTGCTGGGGGAAGATTATTCGCTGGCACAGAAGGATAAGCCGTATCGTTGTTTGGATTTGTTGATTGAGCATCGCGATGAGCTGTTTGTTTTTTTAAAAGGGCAATGGGGCAATCTGTTTGGTGCGAAGTACGATGTTCTGCTGTATGATTTAACGAGTACTTATTTTGAAAGTGATCCGCCACCAGCGGGATCAAGGAGTAAAAAACGTTTTGGATACAGCCGGGACAAACGTTCGGATTGCGTTCAAGTGGTTGTGGCATTGGTGTTGACGCCGGAAGGTTTTCCCTTGGCCTACGAAATATATCCCGGCAATACAAGAGATACCGCAACATTAGAGGCGTTTCTAAATAGGATCGAAAAGCAGTACGGGAAATTTCGACGCACCTGGCTCATGGATCGCGGTATTCCAACCGAGGACATGCTGGAAAAGATGCGTTCCCGAGGGATTGATTATTTAGTTGGCACTCCCAAGGGACATTTGACCCACGTTGAAAAACAGTTGCTCGAACAGACCTGGATTCAGGCACGAGAAAGCGTCCGTGTTAAAATTCTTCAGCAAGAATCGGAGTTCTACGTCTATGTGGAAAGCCATGACAGGGTAGTCAAGGAACGTTCCATGCGTCGCCGCAGACTCAAACGTCTGTGGGCAAGTCTGAGCGAACTTCGCAATCGAAAGAGCATCACTCGCGATGACCTGCTGATGCATATAGGAGCGTTAAAGAAAGAAGCCGGGCGAGACTTTGGACTGGTTCGTATCTCTATCCCAAATCCGCAAGAACCGGTGAATGAGCACACTTTCCATTTCAGCCTGGATCGTGAACGCCTGCGGCGAACGTTGCGGCGTGAAGGACGCTATCTGCTTCGTTCAAACATGCAGGCCGCTTCGCCTGAAACCGTCTGGGAATCTTATCTGCTTTTGACCCGCATTGAACAAGCATTTAAGGATTTGAAGGGAGTTCTTTCCATCCGTCCTATCTGGCACCAATTGGAAAAGAGAATTGAAGCCCATATTTTTGTTTCCTTTTTGGCCTTTTGTCTCCACACAACGTTGCGAAATCTTGCGCGTGGACGAGCCGCAGGACTGACATCCGAAGCCATTTTTGAAAAAATGTCAAACATTCAAATGATCGATGTTCATTTACCGACCACAGATGGCCGTCACATTGTCATGAGCCGCTATACCCAGCCGGACAAGGATGTTTCTCTCCTTTTGGCTCACCTGGGATTGTCGCTTCCTGAACAACCGCCGCCCAAGGTTTATGCATCAGGACAGATAGGTCTGTAGTGCCGACCTTTTTACACGACCCCTTGAATTTACTGGCTTAGCGGTCGACCTACCCCTCGAATTGCGAAGGTCGGGCTAAAGCCGCTTATGAATCAACTTACCGATAATAAGTTATGCTGATTGATGAATAACATCTTTCTTTGATTGTGCTAAAATGAATCTAAATAGATAGAATTGATTGAAAGTAATAGAATAGATATAATGCTAACAATCCCTTAATTCTCGTGTTAAAACAGGAAACCAGCCCACAATCAAGGACTTATAATTTTGGGTCTTCTAAGTTTTGTGTG
>JAHFJD010000050.1 GCA_023246055.1 Candidatus Doudnabacteria bacterium | reverse complement strand
TTTCGTACTAATTTGTAATCTGTAGAAAAATTCGTATATGCATTGTCCGTTTTGCGCCAATGATGATACCAAGGTCATAGATTCGCGGGTCGGGGCAGATGGTCTCTCCATCCGCCGCCGCCGAGAGTGCGAAGGCTGCTCTTCTCGCTTTTCGACCTATGAAGAGGTAGAAATCCTTGATCTTGCAGTCCAGAAACGAGACGGATCGAGCGAGCCCTATGTCCGGGAAAAACTGGAAGCTGGCCTGCGAAAGGCTCTCGAGAAGCGGCCTTTGACTGCCGAAGAGTTCCGCCAGCTTGTGTCCGAGATTGAGCAGGAAATTCAGAAGAAAATGGAAAATGGCCGGATAGAGTCCAAAGAAATCGGGGCTATTGCCGTGAAAAAACTCAAGAAATACGACCAGGTGGCCTATATCAGATTTGCGTCAGTGTATAGACAGTTTGAAGATATAGAGGAGTTTAAGAAAGAATTGCAGAAATTATGATTTCCCTGCATTGTCATCCCGGACCTGCCTGCCTCCGCGGGAATGACAGAAAAGGTAGTAATTATCAACTATTAATTAAACAAATATGTCGCCACAAACCAAAAGGAAAGATTTAATGGTCGAGATTGAGGCTTGCGATTTTTTGACCGCAGACCTTTCTAAAAAAGTTAATGATTCTTTTTCCGAGAATGCCCTGCGGATGATGAAAAAGCGCTATCTGGTGCGCCGCGATGACGGCACCCAGGAAACTCCGGCCGAAATGATCCACCGCATTGCCCATGCTGTGGCAGCGGTAGACAAAAATTACGGCACCAAACCCGAGCAGATCCGCCACTGGGAAAAGGAATTTTTTGAGATTATCGCGGAAAAGGAATTTACTCCTGCCGGAAGAACCATTACCAATGCAGGGGCTCCTTCTCCAGTTGTGGCAAACTGCATTGTTCTCCCAATCGAAGACAGCATGGAAGGAATTTTCAAGACTCTCAAAGACGCAGCGCTTTTGCAGAAGGCCGGCTCTGGCCTGGGCTTTTCGTTTGGCCGGCTGCGACCTGCTGGCACTGTGGTGAAAGCCTCGGCTGGTATGGCTTCGGGACCAGTGTCATTCCTCCAAGTTTACAACCAAGCTTTTGGGGTTATAAAACAGCAAGGCCGGCACGGCGCAAACATGGCCATCCTGCCCGTGGATCATCCGGATATTTTGGATTTTGTGCATTGCAAGAAAATAGAAGGCGACATCCGCAATTTTAATATCTCGGTGGGTATGACTGATGAATTTATGAAAGCTGTGACCGAGCGGCCCAATGAACCATGGTTTTGCAATTTCAAAGGCAAAAAAATGAAACCGCGCCGCATCACCCGCGATCGGTTCGGGGTGGTAGTAAATATCGAAGAGCTCGATATGACTGCGAAGGCGCTCTATAACGAGATCGTTCAGAACGCTTGGAACAATGGCGAGCCAGGAGTGATTTTCCTCGACGCTTTCAATCGCGGCAACACTATGCCCAAGACCCCGATCGAGGCGACCAATCCCTGTGGCGAACAAGGCCTGCCGCCTTATGATGTCTGCAACCTTGGTTCTATCAATCTGGCGGCTTTTGTGCGCACAGGCCAGCTTGATCTCACGCGCCTCGAGCATGTGTCTATGGTGTCCACGCGATTCCTCGACAATGTCATTGATTTGTTTGATTATCCGGTGCGCGAGGTGCAGGAAATGTCTCGCAACACTCGTCGCCTCGGACTCGGGGTTATGGGTTATGCGGATATGCTGTACCAGATGAAAGTCCAGTTTGATTCGGACAGAGGGTTTGAGACCGGGGAACTCGTGATGCGGACCATCCAGGATGCCTCTCACAAAACCTCTGTGGGATTGGCCAAAGAAAAAGGTGAATTTCCGCTTTGGCTGGATTCCACCTGGGCTCTCAAAAACATCAAACGCCGCAACACCATGGTCACCACGGTAGCGCCGACCGGTTCTATTTCCATGTTTTTTGATACCAGTTCTGGCATTGAGCCCAATTTCGCTCTGTCGTTTACCAAACAGGACAAGGACGGCCATACTTACAAATACATCAACAAGTATCTTGAAACAGCGCTCAAAGATCGGGGTATCTACAGCGAGGAGCTCATGGAGAAAATCATTCACGAAGGCTCCCTCAAAGATATTCCTGGCGTTCCCCAGGATATCAAAGATACTTTTCGCGTGGCCATGGATATTGCGGCTGTGGATCACATCAAAGCGCAGGGAGCTTTTCAGAAATACGTGGAAAACTCTATCTCCAAAACCATCAATTTCCCGCATGAGGCCACAGTGCAAGACATCGAGGACGGCTACATTCTCGCCTGGAAGCTTGGCTGCAGGGGCTGTACTCTTTACCGTGACGGTTCGCGCGAGGTGCAAGTTCTCAATCTCAACAAGAACCTTGATAAAGCCAAGAGCCTAGCGCCAGGGATGGAGCATATGACCATGTCCCGTCTGGCAGAGTCTGACGGTACACCCAATGGCGGGCAGGCCGAAGCTCTTGAAGTAAAAGTAGAAAAAATATTGAGCGCCAAGATTGTGAATGGTTCCGGGGCTTATAAAACCATCCCGCGCGAGCGGCCAGAAGTGATGCGCGGCCTTACCTACCGCACTCGCACCTCATACGGCAATCTGTTTGTGACCATCAATGAGGATGAACATGGAGTGTTTGAGGTGTTTTCATCCCTTGGCAAAGCGGGCGGGTTTTTCCACGCCCAAACCGAAGCCATCTGCCGCATGATCTCTCTTGCTCTGCGCTCCGGCATTGCCATTACGGAAATCATTGACCAGCTCAAAGGCATCCGCGGCCCGGACATCATCTTTGCGAACGGCGGCACGATTCATTCGCTTCCTGATGCCATCGGCCAAGTGCTCGAGAGTCACATCAAACGCGGGCAGACAGAGCTTGGTCTGAAATTTGTAAAGGAAGAGAGCCCGCAGGTTGGGTCAACAGTTATTACTTCTATAGATCCGAATACTGTTAAACCAAATGTTCTATCAGGCACACCTGCAAATGGTATACTGAGCGGTGTATATGCTAATCAAGAGAGTCCAAAAGCCGATCAACCAATTTCGATTGCCAATCTTGGCCATGCCCCGGCCTGTCCTGATTGCGGCAACATGCTGATGATGATGGAGGGGTGTCTCAAATGCGACCTTTGTGGGTTCAGCAAATGCGGCTGAGCTAGCTTTAGTTCCTCCCCCTTGAGGGGGTTTCCAAAAGCATACTCGATTTTGGGGTAGGCTTGAGCGGTATTATTTAAAGAGTTTTTCCCCTCCTCGGGCAGGAGTGGGGTTAGGGGAGGTTATGAATTCGTATTTAATCTCTCGCGGGCCAAAATCGGGATCGGTAAAAACTTTGTCTGTGCGAAGAAATTTGCGTCGGAACATGACCGAACCGGAGAAGATATTTTGGTCCAAAGTCGGATCCAGGCAGTTCTACAATTTAAAGTTCCGTCGTCAACATGCTATAGGAAATTATGTGGTCGATTTTTATTGTCCAGAAAAAGAGTTGATTGTAGAAATTGATGGTGATACTCATGCTGCAGAGATAATCATGGAACAAGATAAAGTTCGAGAAAGATATCTAAAGTCATTGGGATATTCTATTATTAGATATAATAACCGAGACATTATTAACAACGTAGAAGGAGTATTTGAGGATTTGATAGGCAAACTTCAGATAACCCCCTCTAGCTCCCCCTCACGAGGGGGAGGGTAGAACCTATGGACCTCCAGGTCGGCGTAAAAGTTTTGCTGAAAAATCCGGAAGGGAAATTTTTGTTGCTCAAAAGAAACCGCGAGAAATATCCGGAAATACCCACGCTCGACCTCTGGGATATTGTCGGCGGCAGGATCGAGATCGGCACGCCACTGCTGGATAATTTGAGGCGGGAAGTGAAAGAGGAAATAGGATTGGAATTGACTGATTCTCCCAAGCTTATCGCTGCCCAGGACATCCTGCGGCTGTCGGAAAAACACGTAGTGAGACTAACTTATACTGCAAATATCGACGGCGAGCCAAATCTTGACGAAGATCATGTTGATTTTGGCTGGTTTACTATGGAGGAGATCAAAAAAATCAAAGATTTGGATATTTATTTTGGGGAGCTGTTGAAGAATGAAATATTTAGTTAAGACCTACAATCGAATAGCGGAAGAATACGGGAAATTCAATTATAATCGTTACTGGACGAAAGAGCTGCCGATGTTTAAGAAATTTATAAAAACCATGCAGGGCAGAAAGGTTATCGATATAGGCTGTGGTGCAGGAAGAGACGCAGAGGAGTTTGTGAAAAATAAATTTGACTATACTGGCATAGATTTTTCACCGGCAATGTTGCGAGTGGCCAAACGCAGAGTGCCAAAGGCGAAATTTATTTTGATGGATTTTTACAAGCTCAAATTTCCCAAAGAAAGTTTTGAGGGATTTTGGGCTTCGGCTTCGCTGCTGCATATACCAAAGAAAAAACTCCCCAAAGTACTGCACTCTATTTGGCGACTTTTAAAACCGCACGGTGTGGGTTTTATTTCCGTGCAAAAGAAAAAGGACCTTGATCAAGGAATCATTGTAAAAGATGCGTTTGGCGGAAGGATAAAAAAAGTGAAACGATTCTATGCTTACTACACGAAACCGGAAATGAAAAGAGTTCTCGAGGGAAGCGGATTTAAGGTCGTAAACTATACCACTAAATATGAGACAGGCCGCGACCTAACCTGGCTGTGTTTTTTTGTGAGGAAAAAATAATTTGACAAAAACTACACGATCGACAAACTTTTGTCAAAATAGGGTTTTTAGTTTATGAAGGGTTTGATCATCATTTACATCGGAGACGGGAAGGGCAAGACTACGGCAGCGGTGGGGCTGGCGGTGCGCGCGGCTGGAGCAGGGAAGCGCGTGCTGTTTTGTCAGTTTGTGAAAGCCGCGGAAGCGCGCGAATCAGGGGAGTGGCCACTATCGAGCGAGATTGGAATTCTCAAGTCTATTCCCGGAATAACAGTTCAGGTTTTAGGAAAAGGATTTGTGGGCATTTTAGGGGACACGAAGGATAAACAGGTCCACAAAAAAGCTGCCCAGGAGGGACTAGAATGGTTAAAATCACAGCTAGAGGGAGGAGAGTTTGATCTCGTGATTGCGGATGAGCTGATTTCCGCAATAGAAGTCGAGCTTCTGACTATCCGGGAGGTTATGGAGGCTGTCGGATTGGCCAAACAAAAACACACCCCCCTTGCTCTGACTGGGCACAATAAATATAATGAATTACTAGAAGCCTCTGACCTGGTTACGGAAATGAAAATGGTCAAACATCCGTATTATCAAGGGCGATTAGCAGAGCGAGGAATTGATTTTTAAGGCTGCCCCCCTCACCCTACCCTCTCCCGCCAGGGGCGAGGGAAGAAGAGAAGATGGCCGGCTGGCAGAGCGAGGAATTGATTATTGAACAAGTGGTAAGCGGTAAGCAGTAAGCTAAAACTCAAATCATGAAATTATCAGCAAATATTAAAACTTCTCTAACTATTTTTGTTTTGGTGGCCGCCGGTATCGGGGGAGCGTACTGGTCTGGGCATCGGGCGCCGGTGCAGTATGAGGAGGGATTATTTCCTGTAAATCCAGGTATTGCCGGTAATACCATTATTCAGAGCGATTACATTCGCTATCCTGGAAAAGAAGGGCAGACTGCTTTTGACGAGCTCCAAGATGCGGTGGGCAAAGACAAGGTGAAATTTAAGCAATATGATTTCGGAGTATTTGTGGAAGAGATAAATGGCCTGAAACCAGATGCGGAACATTTCTGGAAGCTTTATTACAATGGCAAAGAATCCCAGGTCGGCGCTGACCAGCTTGCAACCCACAAAGGCGATGTTTTGGAATGGGTAGTGGAGAAGATTAACAAGCAGTAAGCAATAAGCAGTAAGCGATAAGCGATAAGCAATAAGCGATAAGCAGTAAGTTGAATGAATTATTTTGCGTATTTTTTGATTTTTGCGGCCGCAGCTCTAAGGCTCGTGGACCATCCGGCCAATTTCGCGCCGATCGCGGCCATGGCTCTTTTTGGCGGGACCTATTTGAACAAAAAACTGGCCTTTATATTGCCTGTGGTGGCCATGGTCGCGTCAGATTATTTTATAGGATTTGATTCGTGGCAGTCGCGGGCCGTGGTATACAGCTGTTTTTTGCTCTCTGGCCTCATTGGGCTCTATATCAGAAATCACAAGACCGCAGCCACTGTGCTTGGCGGCACGCTTGCAAGCTCGGTGTTGTTTTATTTAATAACAAATTTGGTCTTTTTGTATCCGGAGGCCATGTATGAGCACGGTTTGGCTGGACAAATGCAGTCCTATGTGAATGCCCTGCCGTTTTTCCGAAATACCTTGGCCGGGGACCTTTTCTATGTGGGTATCTTGTTTGGCAGTTTCGAGACTGTTCGCTACTATAGAAAAAGCCAGGTGCTGGCTCGAAAAAAGGTTTGAATAACAAGGAGGCATTGATGGGGACAAGCCATTTCGGCACTCGCCGCAGATGGTATCAAAGGCGACAATGGATCGCTTCGATTTTTTTCCGTCAGGCATTTTACCACCCAGGAGGTCGATCATGAAACGACTGATTTGCTTGAAATTTCCGAATTCATATCTGAAGGGAGGCAGAGTTTTGAACTCGCAGGCCTGAAGGGAGGTGGTCCGAAAATCTCATCCGCCCAAGGCGGATGGCCTGTGCTGTTTTCTACCCCTGTTTCCCTTTTCGAGGGTCGGACCAGTTCCGACCCTTTCGTTTTTATTCAATTTGACATCTTAGCTTCAGTTTGTTTAAAATCAGGAAGAAATGAGACAATTTAACACCCCAATTCACGTCCTTCGAATAATAGGTTGAAAGCACCCGTAAGGGTGTATTTTTTTGCCAGCAGGCAACCCGCCGAATGGGCGGGTCGGACGACTTCTCCCTGATCCCTCACCACCTGCCCGATTTCGCTGGACGACCTGCCCGAAATGACTTTGTTTTTTCTAAGTCAGGCGGGAGTCCAGGCGGGCGGGCGCCTGGGGGAGGGAATGAAGAAGCAAAATGATCAAACTCGTGTCTCCCAATTTCAGTGACCTTTTGGAACCGAATCTGGAAATCGGCAAATTTCCCGATGGCAACACACATGTGCGCATTCCCAATCTCGAAAAATGCGCGGGGCAGGAGGTTATGCTGTTTCACCGCCTCTACCCCAAACAAAACAGCACGTTTGTAGAACTCTTGCTGATACTCGAAGCTCTCAAAGAACAAAAAGCGAGGATCACTGTAGTCTCTCCATATCTTCCATACGCCCGCCATGAAAAACAAATTCTCGATGGGGAGATTGCGAGCGCGCCGATCACTTGCAATCTCATCGTCGCGGCAGGCTGCGAAAAACTCATTACTTTTGATTGTCATTTTCTCAATACTGTCGGGGAGACGAAGTATCACAATCTGAAGATTGAAAATTTATCTATGGGTGATGACCTCATTGCCGAAGTCAAAACATTTTTCGATAAGGAAGAATTTGAGATTATTGGCCTTGATGAGGGGGCTCGGTATCTTGTCAAAGAGCATGGAGATAAATTTATGCAAAAAAGCCGCAAGGTTTATGAGGGGGGCAAAATCGGTTATCGCGAGGTGGAAGGGTTGGTGTGTGAGTTCCCGGTGGAAGGCAAAAATGTGCTACTCATTGATGACATGATCAGCACCGGCTCGACCATGCTCCGCGGCATTGAAAAGATCAAA
>JAHFJD010000049.1 GCA_023246055.1 Candidatus Doudnabacteria bacterium | reverse complement strand
TTACTGCTTACAGCTTACTGCTTACAGCTTACAGCTTACAGCTTACAGCTTACAGCTTACAGCTTACTGCTTACTGCTTACTGCTTACAGCTTACTGCTTACTGCTTACTGCTTACTGCTCACTGCTTATTACTTACTGCTGTTTAGAAGTCCTGTTTCTCGAGCGCGTTCTTGGCTGCTTCGACCTCCGCGTCCTGTTTCGAAGGCCCACCCCCTTCCCCAATCAGGCGGTCTGTTACATACACCCCGACCACGAAATTTTTTGCGTGATCCGGACCTGATTCGGAAATGACTTTGTATATCGGGGTGATAGCGAGTCTCTCCTGGACAAATTCCTGAAGTTTGGATTTGGGATCAAGATAGGCCTGATCATTGATGATGGCAGGCAATTTGACGAGCACAAATTTCAAAATAAACTCGCTGGCGGCATCCATTCCTTGATCGAGATAAATGGCCCCGATGAGAGCCTCAAGCGCGTTCGCCAAAATCACCTGACGCGCCCGGCCAGTGTCTTTAGCTTCTCCATGTGAGAGCAAAATGAAATTTTCAATCCCGATCTCACGAGCGATCTCTGCAAGGATCCGGTAATTCACGAGCGCGGAACGAAAATTGGTCAGCTCGCCTTCTGGATTGGGAAAATTGCGATATAAATATTCCGTCGCCACCAATTCTAAAACCGCATCTCCTAAAAATTCCAGCCGTTCGTTATGCGGCAGCCTGTAGGACCGGTTCTCGTTCAAATAAGAACGGTGCGTGAGCGCGGCCTGTAAAAATTCTTTGTTCTTAAACTGGAGATTGATTTTGTTTTCGAGGGTACTCAAATCCATTGTAAGATAGTTTGTCATTCTGAATGGAGCGAAGCGGAATGAAGAATCAAGCTCCTTCGCTACGCTCAGGATGACAAATATTTCTTAATTGTTAACTACTTTGGTGCGCGGTGAAGGGATTGAACCTTCGACCCTCGTCACGTCAAGACGATGCTCTACCACTGAGCTAACCGCGCATTTTTATCTAGGCTGCGGGTTCAGCCTCTGGTGCAAGTATTTTGGCCATTTCCTCATGCTTTTCCGATTTTATCATCTCCATCACCGCAAGGGTCCAAACAAGATTGCTAAACACCGCGAGACCCGCAGATAGCACCACTATAGCGCATAGACCAAGAAAGCCAGTGCCAAAGATGAGGAGGTAAATAGCCCAGGACAAACCCAGTTTGGCAAACACCAGAGACAAAAAAGCGACCGGTACGCTTACCACGATTATACCAAACCCTATCGCGGCCATAAAGCCAAGCCAAATTCCCACGAGAATGGCCCCCATAACCAGACTTTCTTTCAATTTGACTTGAAACAGCTGAAATGCAATGGAGAGAGCGGAGCGAGCCGCGAGTTTGTAACATACGGCAATGATCGGACTGTATAAAAATAAGAAGCCGAGGAGAATGCTCGCAGGCACGAAGATCGCAAGACCCAATACCGCGAGTGCCACAGAGCGACCGATTTCATGAAGCGCGACGAGATAAACTACCGGAAGGGCCAACGCGCTCGCCATGATCGAAAATAAACCGAACAAAAAAATCTGCAAAAAAAATACTGGCCAGACAAATTTACTGCCTTCTGACAGCGCCCGTTTTGCTGCGACGGATTCGTTTTCTGACAATTTTTGAGCTAACCAGATGATGCTAGCCTTACAAACCGCGGACACAAAAAATACAAACATCAGGACGACAAGATTGAGGATCATCCAGGGACTGTGAGAAAACTCCCAAAATTTGGCTGCGGAAACCGGCAAACTGAAAGCCACGATGTGCTGCCGATCAAGCACCAGATTCGCAAGCAAAAAATGAAAACCAGAAGCAAAGCTCACAAAGATCCCCAACACCCACAACTGAAAATTATTGCGCGTAAAATCATAGCCCTGTTTCAGGATTGCAGTATAAGGAAAAGGCATATCGATTGATCGCTACTATGCAGCTGGCGCCACTGCGGCTGCGCTTAGCGTGTCCTGGCGCTGGAGCGCTTTGGCCGGCGGATCAAGAGGCGCGACAAAACTCGCGAACTCCTCCTGCTCTATAGTTTCCTGCTTTTGGAGCAATATAGCGAGTTCATCAAGCTTGGCCCGGCATTTGCGCAGGATTATGGATGCGGTTTTGTTCGCTGCAGAGAGTAGGACGGCAATTTCTTCGTCGATTTTCGTCGCTATTTTTTCGGAATAATTGCGTTGTTCCCCGATTTCTTTCCCCAAAAAAATCATCTCGTGCCGGTCGCCGAACGTGATCGGGCCAAGTTTCTTGCTCATGCCATAATCCATAACAAGCTTGCGGGCCAAGTTTGAGGCCACTTGTAAATCGTTGGATGCCCCAGTCGTAATGTCGCCAAACACCTGCTGTTCAGCCACATAACCACCCATGGCTACAGCCAGATCAGCGAGAAACTCATTGCGGGAATGCAAATGCTTGTCCTCCACGGGCAGTTTCAGAGTATAACCGGCCGCCCGCCCGCGAGAAATAATGGAAATCTTGTGTACTGGATCAGCATGTGGCAACATCGCGGCCACGAGCGCATGCCCGCCTTCGTGGTAGGCCGCAATTTCTTTTTCGCGCATCGAGAGGACGCGCGATTTGCGTTCCGGGCCAAGCATTACTTTTTCAATGGCTTCAATAAATTCACTCTGATCCACCTGCTTCTTGTTGCGCCTCGCGGCGAGTATGGCAGCCTCATTCACAAGGTTCGACAGATCTGCGCCGGAAAAACCAGGGGTGCGTTCCGCCACCAGCCGGACATTTACATTTTTGGCCGTGGGCTTGCCGCGCATATGGACTTCTAAAATGGCCTGGCGGTCTTTGATATCCGGCTGATCAATGATCACCTGTCGGTCAAAACGTCCCGGCCGCAGGAGCGCGGGGTCAAGCACGTCCGGCCGGTTGGTGGCCGCAATCACGATCACATTGGTATCAGTTTCAAAACCGTCCATTTCCACGAGGATTTGGTTCAAGGTCTGTTCGCGCTCGTCGTGACTACCGCCCAGGCCAGCACCGCGCTGGCGACCGACCGCGTCAATCTCGTCAATAAACACGATACAAGGCGCATTTTTCTTGGCTCGGCGAAACAGGTCTCGGGTCCTAGCAGCTCCCACTCCCACAAACATCTCCACAAATTCCGAACCAGACATATGGAAAAACGGGACATTAGCTTCGCCAGCCACTGCGCGCGCCAGGAGCGTCTTGCCACACCCGGGCGGCCCCAACAGCAGCGCGCCTTTGGGTATGCGCGCGCCAATGTTGAGAAATTTTTGCGGATAGCGCAAAAATTCCACAACTTCCTTGAGCTCTTCTTTGGCTTCAGCCACACCAGCGACATCCGCAAATGTGACTTTTTTCTGGGACGCCATATCAGTAAGCCGCGCCTGGGACTGGCCGAACGACATCGCGCGGTTGTTGGTGCCAGACACTTGGCGCATCAGAAAATAAATAAATCCGGCAATCAACAGAAACGGCAGGAGGAACGGCAGGATATTGCCCAAGATGAAGGTGCTCGCGGAAGCGCCCTTGACTTCGATTTCAACCCGGGCCAAGGCTTCGGGTGTCACGTTCAATCGCCCCAGGCTCTCGGTGATATCTGACTGGCTCTCTTTGGTGGCGGTTTCACGCGAGCTATCTTGGAGAAAAATGAGCAAGGCATTTTCCCGGATCTCGATGCGTTTCACCTGCCCGCTCGTCACCTGCTCGGCCACTTTTGACAGGGGGACTGGCGCAGCCCCCCGTTCATCACTGCCAGTCATGCTGAAAATCCCTGCCAGAACCAGGAAAACGAATATCGCTATGGCTAAATTTTTGAGAAATCTGCGCATGTGTAAAAATGATTATACTAGATTTTTCCGATCCAATCAAGTGGGTATATGCAGAATACTTGAATTAGTCCGAACCGCTTTCGCCGCCTGCGGCGGCGAGGAAGTCCCCCCGCGAAAATCCGGAAAGGCGGCGAAGCCGCACGAATGACAATTTCAAGTTTTTCAATGAGTTAATTCTAACTCATTTCAGTAAATTTTTCAATCAAAAATTATTGAAAAATTTACTGCTTTGGCAGCAAATTCTTTTATGAAAAATCAATTTCAAAATTCAATAAAAAAGAAAGGAGCCGTACCCGTAGGTCGTGCTCCTGTTGATGATTGGCGACTCCGAACGTCGCTACTGCGCGGTGCGGCGACGGGACTTATCGTAGCGGCGAGCGAGACGACCGACTTCGACGGCTTATCGAGGAGTAACGGGAGGACCGTTCTTGTAGAGAACGATTATTCCCAGTTCCTACTCGACCGCGAGATGGTGCTCGATCACCGACTTCTCCCGTTCATCCTCGGCCTTCGGTTTGCCACGACCACACTTGTCGCAGAACTCGCCGACACCGATGTCCGTGCCTCCGCCGTGAATGGCGCCGCGAACGTAATTGTGCTCGCACTTCGCGGCACACGCGTCGCAGGTACTCCGCTCGCAGTCGAAGTAACGGATCATCCCCGAGCCGCAGTGCTTGCACCGCTTCGCGGTGGTGATGATGGCCTTCTTGCCATCCACCTCGGTCTCGCCGATGAAGATGAGACCACCGGAGCCGAAGTAACAGGCGTCGCGGATGCGACCGACTTCGTGCTTGTCCTCCTCGGTGGTTCCGATGAGGATGAGCTTGACGCTATCGACGTGCACGGTGCGGTGCACTGTCACGTTTCCACTGGTATCGCTCCGCTCTTCCTCACTCACGCCCACCAGCATGAAGATAGACGGCGCAGAACTTGTCGTCGTCGCCATCTCGTCCTCTCCCGCCGTAGGACAGCTTGTCCTCTGGCTTGAGCATGGCGGCGATGGAAGCGATGACCTGCTCCTCATCTGTCTCGACCGGAACGAACGTCAAGGTTGCCAACTGCTTGTCGCGGATGATTTTCATCGCGCTTTCCTCCTTTTCAAGGTTCGATTTTTCGCTACCGCACCATACGGCAACGACTATCGGTCTATGATTCCGATGCTCAAATTTAGCATATTCTCGCTAATAAGTCAAAAGGTGGTGGTTTTCCGTCTCTTGACTGGGAATTTCAGTTTTGAAAAAAGTTTCTTTGACCAAAGACTGGGCAATAGAACTCAATCGTCTTGCTCTGCAAGACCACAAAAACTCCGTCCCGTCTTTGACTGCTTGTGTGGAAGAAAAAAAGGAAAAGATTTCTTCTTTGTCGGAAAAATTAGAGCGACTTCTTACTGGATATTTAGACCAAGTGGTTGATGAGCAAGATTATCGTAATCAAAAAGCAAAACTGCTTTCCGAAAAGAAGTCGCTTGAAGAAGAAATCTTTAACTTTTCACACAAGCAGAATGATTGGCTCGCACCTTTCCAACAATGGCTAAAAGACACTCAATCCTTGGACAAAATCGCTTCTGATTCAGACCTTTTTGCTAAAAAGGTCTGTGCCAAAGAAATCTTTGGCTCGCACCTGTTTCTTGGCGAAAAAACAATCCGTCCCGCCGAAGGCGGGAATCCGAATTCGTTTGGAAAAATGGGGGGAAATCAGTGGGACGCGCTTCGCGCGTCCCACCTTCTCGCTTTGAAAAAGCCGTTGAGTTCTGTTCTGGTGTCTCTATTTTACCAAGCTCGCACCTATTTTCAAAATCACTGAATGAAATCGCCCCACCACCGCTCGCTCCGCTCGCGTATCCCGCAAAAAATGTTCTCCGCTTTTATGATTTTGCGCGCGACCAATTTTTTTCTAATAAAAGGATGAGAACATTTTTTGCGGGACTCTGCCCTCAATGAATCGGGCAGGTGGCGGGGCTTCAATACGGACTCGGTTTTGCCAAAACTATTTTCTGGGGAAAGGATTTGGCAAAACCTCGACTGAATTTTCCGCCCGCAGAAAGGGGTCTGGGGAATGAATGCGGGCGGGCTGATTTTCGAAAAAAATTGTGGCGGGCTTAGGGTTTCAAAAAATAAAGAAAGGTGATAAGATAAAGTAAGAAATGCTTGCCCCTCCCACCCCGCGCGCATTTCTTAATCTTTATGAACTCCCCAAAATGAAAATAGTCAAGGTGATTTTATTTGAAGTGATAATAATATTTCTCGCTTTTACATCGGCGTGGATTTTTGCTTTGGTTGATAGAGTCTTGGGATTAACATCCTTTCAAGCGGATTGGTCAATCATAATAGGTGGCGTAATAATCCTCCTTGCTTTAATATTGCGATTTTGGGCAGTCTACGCTTTTTATGCTGGAAAAATAGAATTTTTAGCACTGAAGGCTCAAGGAAACATTGTTAAGAAAGCCCCATTTAATTTCACTAGAAATCCCATGATGTTGAGTAATGTGCTTGTAACCCTAGCGGCGGTTTTGATTTTTGGTTCTGTTACAGGATTTATTATCCCGCTCGCTATTTTTGTGATAAGCCATCTGTGGATCGTATTTTACGAGGAAAAAGATTTGGAGAAGAAATTAGGTGAAGAATATATCGATTACAAAAAAATGGTGCCGAGATGGTTTTAGATATTTAGATATAAACCTGAGAGTAGCTAAATTATCGCAATAATATTTTCTCATTTGATTCAATTTGTTCATTACACCTGTATTTTTCGGCAGAAATATTAAACAAAAAAAGGGCGGGGCGCACAAGCGTCCCGCCAGCAAAGATCCAGGGGGCGACTTAGGTAGCCAACTCACTCCGGAGGTAACTCAAGGCCTCCGTGGGTAAGTGTCTGGCTTCGGCCATTCGGAAACGGAGCGGATCTCCCTCATTCAAGAGGCATGGTCTACCCCATACCGTAAACGCCATCCTGTCCCCATGCTCGTCCCGAACGACAACTTGGTCACCGTAGTACGGGTATCCCAGCGCGTCCACCCGCAACACTCGCCATGTCCTAGCGGAGATCTCGAAAGCTTTCTTCTTTGCCGACTCGACATCCTCCTTGTGGACCTGGCACCCTACCCAGACGAGGAGGAAAAGTCCGATCCCGAATGGAGCAACCAGGACCAGTTTTCCCGCCAAGTCGCTCCAATATCCGGCGACCACTGCGGTCGTCACCCAAAGAACCAGAAACAAATCCTTTCTCATTTCACACCTCCTGCTTGCCTTAATGAGACAAGCGTTCTAAAAACCATTCTTAATGGCGTCCAGAACGCCTGTCTCATTTCAAAGAACACCCTATTGTATAAAAATTAATCAGAAAAGTCAACCGCCGTCGAAAGTGGGAGGCGATAGTCAAAGTCGCGCGGTGGGCAGGGTGGGCCAAGCGGCTTTTCAGTTTTCCTTTTTGATTTTTTGGCCCGCCACAATTTTTTTCGAAAATCAGCCCGCCCGCATTCATTCCCCAGACCCCTTTCTGCGGGCGGAAAATTCAGTCGAGGTTTTGCCAAATCCTTTCCCCAGAAAATAGTTTTGGCAAAACCGAGTCCGTATTGAAGCCCCGCCACCTGCCCGATTCATTGAGGGCAGAGTCCCGCAAAAAATGTTCTCATCCTTTTATTAGAAAAAAATTGGTCGCGCGCAAAATCATAAAAGCGGAGAACATTTTTTGCGGGATACGCGAGCGGAGCGAGCGGTGGTGGGGCGATTTCATTCAGTGATTTTGAAAATAGGTGCGAGCTTGGTAAAATAGAGACACCAGAACAGAACTCAACGGCTTTTTCAAAGCGAGAAGGTGGGACGCGCGAAGCGCGTCCCACTGATTTCCCCCCATTTTTCCAAACGAATTCGGATTCCCGCCTTCGGCGGGACGGACTGTTTTTTCGCCGAGGACGAGGTGCGAAATCAGAAGCAATTTTGACATAGTATTTGCTTTTATACAAAAAGAATTTTTGTCT
>JAHFJD010000018.1:20423-24251 GCA_023246055.1 Candidatus Doudnabacteria bacterium | reverse complement strand
CAATCCCTTCGTAAGGGATAGGTTGGAGGTTCAAGTCCTCTCTTCGGCTCCAGGCCATTGGCAGGCGGGGCAGCGCTTTCCCGCCAAAGGCGGATAAACTGCAAGCGAAGGTAGTAGGTTCAATCCCGACCATCAGCTTGGCTCCTAAAATAGGAGACGGGGGAATAACCGGCAAATTTAATTGGCAGCCTGTGTCAAGCCTAGAGTGCCTTGACATGACAGCCTAAAAATGACGAAAATATAGGTGCCTATACTCGTAAAGTAAGGCCTCTTTTGTTATAATTGACCTGATGGAAGCTAGTCCCGAGAAACCAAAAAAATCGCTCGACAAAGGAGAATTGGTATCCCTTGCCTTTGAGTTGGGATTTATAATCGCCCTACCAATTATCGCATTTGGATTCGCGGGTAAGTGGCTAGACGCAAAGTCAGGGACAGAACCTCTGTTTACCCTCACGGGCATACTCCTCGCGATAGTTTTCACTAGTGTGTGGATATATAGAAAATTTAAGAATTATTTTTAGAAACCCGTTATCGCGTGCGAAGTGTGGCGATAATGACAATTGAACAAATATGTTAGCCATTCCCCCCCTGGCCGCAGAAACTATATTTCATATCGGAACATTCCCAGTATTCAACACATACATCAACTCGAGCATCGTTTTGCTCCTGTTTTTGACACTTGGGCTAATGTTGCGTAAGCAGTCGCGGGAGATTCCGGGCGCCCTCCAAAATTTTTTTGAAGCTATTCTCGACGTGCTGTTTGGGTACATGGATCAGGTGACACATGACCGAAAGAAATCATTGCAATTTTTACCCGTCGTTGGGACTTTATTCTTATTTATTTTGATATCCAATTGGATTGGAATTTTTCCTGGAGTCGGATCGATCGGAAGGTGGCTGCCGATACGCGGCGCGGTCGAACTCGTGCCCCTGTTCCGTCCGGCCAACACTGACCTCAATATGACCCTGGCGATGGCCGTGTTGGGAGTGGCTTTATCGCACGTGTTCGGCATAGCCGCGATCGGTTTCTTTAAATATTTCAACAAATTTATCAAAGTGGGGGACATCGTGTCTGGCTTCAAGAAGGGCGGAATGAACATTTTTGTGGCTGTGGTGGAATTTGGGGTCGGCCTGATAGAAATCGTTTCCGAGATTGCCAAACTAGCTTCGCTCTCATTGCGGCTGTTTGGCAATGTCTTTGCCGGAGAGGTGCTATTGACCGTGATAGCCGGCCTCGCGACTTTTACCGCCTATTTTGTCCCATTGCCGTTCCTGATGCTGGAGATATTGGTGGGTTTGATTCAGGCTGTTGTATTTGCAATGTTGGTGCTGGTATTTTTAACCATGGCCACAACAGAGGTGGCCGAAAGCCATTAGATTTATGTTTTATTCTCCCCCTCGTGAGGGGGAGCTAGAGGGGGGTTATAACCTCCCCTGGCCCCTCCTCATGAAGAGGGGGAACGTTCACCGGCGCAAATAAATAAAAATAATTAATAAGCGCCGAGATGAGGAAAGGAAATAATTAATATGGATTCAGAGACGATGACAACTCTGGTCAAAGGGGCCACGATAGCAATCGGAGGCATTGCTCCAGCTATAGCGATCGGCCGCATTGCCTCCAAGGCCATGGAGTCAATCGGCCGCAACCCCGAGTCCACTGACAAACTGTTTGTGCCAATGCTGCTCGGCATGGCCTTTGCGGAAGCCATCGCAATCTATGCGTTGGTCATAACGTTTATTTTGTGAGATTTCCCCTCCTACTTCCCCTCCTTATGAGGAGGGGAGTAAGGGGAGGTCATAGTTAACCCCCAAGACCCTCTCTTTCTCCCCCTCACGAAGGGGAGAACTCGACCCTTATGGATATACCAAATTTCATTTTACTCGCAACGGAACAAGCCGCAGAACGCGGTGGATTTGTGGGCGTTGCCGGGACTCTTGGATTGAATTGGAAACTGTTCATCGGCCAGGTCATAAATTTTTCTGTTATTTTGCTTATTCTCTGGAAATGGGTATTTCGTCCAGTTTCCGGCGCGCTAGAAAACAGACGGAAAAAAATTGAAGACTCTGTAGCCAAAGCAGAAATCATAGAAAAGCAACTTCAAGAAACCACCGCTATTCGTGAACAACAACTACGGAAAACTGCGGCAGAAGCAGAGACGATATTAAAGAAAAACACTGAAGCAGCGGAAAAGGCCAAAGCGGAACTTATTTCTACCGCTAAGCATGAGTCTGAAAAAATCCTAGCCACAGCCAAAATCACAATCGAAACCGAGAAACAGCAAATGTTGCGGGAAGTAAAAACAGAAATCACTGACCTAGTAGTCATGGCCACGGAAAAGATTATAAATGAAAAGATGGACGAGAAGAAGGATAAAGAGTTGATTCGCGAGATCATTACAAACATTAGCAAATGAAATATACTCCAAAACAGTACGCCGAAGCCTTGCATCGAGCCCTGCAAGAAACGCACCCTGATCATCATGACCGAGTTCTAGATAATTTTGTGTTTTTTTTGCAGCAGCGGGGGAGTCTGGGAAGATTTGCAGAAATTGAAACGGCCTTTGTGGATATTGATAGGGTATCAAAGGGGATAAAAACAGCCGAGATAACCACAGCGCGCAAACTCGCACACAATGAAGAAGAAAAAATCATGAAGGAGCTCAACAGCTACCTCGGATCGACGGTAGAGTTGAAAACGAAAATTGATGAAGGGATTTTGGGCGGAGTTGTGGTTCGTTTTGATGACAAGCTGATTGATGGGAGTATCAAAGGAAATTTGCGTAATCTAAAAAATGAATTAAATACTTAAGCGATCTTATGTCAAATACCAAGTCTGTCATCGATGACCTGAAGAAAAAAATTGCGGAGTTTGAGAGGTCCGCAACGACCGAGCAAGTTGGGCAGGTTCTGCAAATTGGCGATGGTGTTGCCAAGATTTCCGGACTTTCACAGGTCGGAGCCATGGAAATCGTAGAATTTTCCACTTCGCAGGGAAAGATTGCAGGCGTTGCGCTCAACCTAGAGGAGGGTGAGGTGGGAGTGGCGGTCTTGGGCGAACAAAGTCTCATTCAAGAAGGGGATACTGTACGCGCCACTGGCAGGATCCTGTCTGTTCCGGTAAATGAGAGCCTCGTCGGCCGAGTCGTGAATGCTCTCGGTGAACCAGTCGACGGTAAAGGCGAGATCAAGGGTTCAAAATTTTACCCGGTTGAGAAAATCGCACCGGGAGTCATCACCAGAGAATCTGTCAAACAACCGCTGCAGACTGGCATCAAAGCCATTGACGGCATGATTCCGATCGGCCGCGGTCAGCGCGAACTCATCATTGGTGATCGGCAAACCGGTAAAACCGCGATCGCCATAGATGCGATTATTAACCAAAGGGACCAAGACGTCATCTGTATTTACGTGGCCATTGGCCAGAAAGAATCGAAAATTGCCAAGATCGTAAAAGAGCTCGAAGCGCGCGGTGCCATGGAGTATACTATCGTACTGCTCACGGGTGCGTCAGAACCGGCCGCGTTATCGTACATAGCGCCGTATGCCGGGTGCGCGATAGGTGAGTATTTTATGGACCAGGGCAAAGACGCGCTCGTTGTTTATGATGATCTTTCGAAACACGCGGTGGCTTACCGGGAAATCTCTTTGCTGCTCAAAAGGCCGCCCGGTCGCGAGGCTTATCCGGGTGATGTGTTTTATTTGCATTCTCGTCTCCTGGAACGCGCTGCCAAACTTAACGTCGATTTTGGAGGCGGGAGCCTCACCGCATTGCCAATCATAGAAACGCAGTCAGGTGATGTATCAGCGTATATTCCCACAAACGTCATT
>JAHFJD010000018.1:15697-20413 GCA_023246055.1 Candidatus Doudnabacteria bacterium | reverse complement strand
AAGGCATCAGACCCGCGCTGAATGTAGGTATTTCCGTGTCCCGCGTTGGCAGTGCGGCGCAAATCAAAGCCATGAAAAAGGTCGCGGGGAAACTGCGTCTTGACCTAGCGCAGTTTCGTGAGCTCGCTGCATTCGCCCAATTTGCTTCAGATCTTGATGAAGGAACGCGCAAACAAATCGAGCGCGGACGCAGGCTCACAGAAATTCTCAAACAACCGCAATATGCACCAATGGCTGTGGAAAACCAGGTAGCAATACTCTACGCCGCGACCAACGGATATCTTGACGATATTCCGCTCGAAAAATTAAAAGCGTTCGAAGACCGTTTCCACCAATATTTGCAAATCAACGCCAAAGAACTACTCAACACGATACGCGTAAAAAAGGAATTGGATGGAGAGGTGGAAAAAAAACTGAAGAGACACATTGAAGAATTTAAGAAATTAACCTAACGAAGCGAATAGCGAATGAATACCAATATACAAATAGGAGAGATTCGTATATTCGTAACAATTTGTAATTTGCTTCGGTAAAGTATGCCTTCGACCAAAGAAATTCGCAGACGAATAAAATCCATTAAATCCACACGGCAGATCACCAAGGCCATGGAGATGGTCTCTGCGGCCAAGATGCGAAAAGCGCAAATGCAGACATTGGCGACCAGAGCTTACGCGAGTTATGCCTGGCAGCTAATACAAAACCTCTCAAGACAAGGGGGTCCCAGCTTGCATCGTTTGCTGCGGCGTCCGGCAAAATCGCAAAAAGCACTGATAATCTTGTTGACGTCTAACCGCGGGTTGATCGGCGGGTTCAATACCAATGTCACGCAGGCTGCTATCGATTATTCGAAAAAATATCAGACCCCAGATTTTATAACAATGGGAAAGAAAGGTAGGGATGTTATCCGCAAGTTGGGATTTAGCATTATCGCTGATTTTGAAAAGCGCGATGCGTCCTCAGGAGTCATTGATATCCAGGCACTAGCCAAACTCGCGGTTGGGGATTTCGTTTCAGGAAAATACGACCGAGTCGCGATCATTTATATGAAATTCATAAGCACCCTCGTACAAAAGCCAACGGTCGTGGAATTACTACCCTTGTCACCCCTCCCTAACACTCCCCCTTCCTCCTCCGCTAAAGCTACGGCGGACAGGCAAGGGGAGGGAAATACAGAAGTGGGTTCCTCCCCCTTGCTGGGGGAGGATAAAGGCCTGCCCGCCATCGACCTTGAGCCTTCAGGCGATTGGCAGGCGGGTGGGGGTGAGTATTTGTTTGAACCCACAGTTGGCCAAGTTTTAGAGGAAGTCTTACCCAAACTCACAGTCATGCAGATTTATCAGGCGCTTCTGGAAACCAATGCTGCCGAGCATTCGGCCCGCATGGTGGCCATGAAAAATGCTTCAGAATCAGCGGCTGACCTCGTCTCTGAACTCACCCTTGAGTTCAATCAAATCCGACAAGGCAATATTACCAAAGAGATCAGTGAAATAGTGTCAGGCAAATTAGCGCTAAACCAGGATTAAGTAGTAAGAATTAAGCAGTAAGCATATATGAATAAAGTTGGAAAAATTACCCAGGTCATTGGTCCAGTGGTGGATGTAAAATTCTCCGCCCAAGGCGGATCCGACTCTGGCGGAGAAGGCAGTGTTCCAGCCATCTATAATGCCCTAACGGTTACTAATCCCCAAACAAAAAAAGTATTAGTGCTCGAAGTGGCGCAGCAGACAGGTGACAGCACGGTGCGTGCCATCGCCATGGATTCTACTGACGGCCTCAAACGCGGTATGGAAGCGCTCGACACAGGTGCGCCGATATCAGTCCCAGTAGGCAAACAGACTCTTGGCAGGATTTTCAATGTGTTAGGTGAGGTGGTAGACGGGCTCGACAAAGTTACCACCGAGAAAAAATATCCGATTCACCGGCCGGCACCGGAATTCACCCAACAATCTACCAAAACCGAAATCCTCGAGACCGGGATCAAGGTGATTGATCTCATCTGCCCGATCCTAAAGGGTGGCAAAGTCGGATTGTTTGGAGGCGCCGGGGTCGGCAAGACCGTGGTCATTCAAGAACTCATCAATAACATTGCGAAAGCACACGGAGGAGTGTCGGTTTTTGCCGGGGTTGGCGAGAGAACGCGCGAGGGCAATGACCTCTACCATGAAATGAAAGAAGCCAAAGTACTCAACAAGCTGGCCATGGTATTCGGACAAATGAATGAACCGCCTGGTGCCCGTGCCAGGGTTGCACTCACCGGCCTCTCTATGGCCGAATATTTCCGCGACGAACAAGGCCAGGATGTCCTAATGTTCATTGACAATATTTTCCGCTTCACACAAGCAGGTTCAGAAGTCTCCGCGCTCCTTGGTCGCATCCCTTCCGCAGTGGGCTATCAACCGACCCTGGCGACCGAAATGGGAAGCCTGCAGGAGCGGATCACCTCAACAGACAAGGGTTCAATTACCTCCGTGCAGGCAGTGTACGTACCAGCCGATGATCTCACTGATCCGGCACCTGCCACCACCTTTGCCCATCTCGATTCCACAGTGGTCCTGGCACGGTCGCTTGCCGAACTGGGAATATATCCAGCTGTCGATCCACTCGACTCGAGTTCAACAATCCTCGATCCAAACATAGTCGGACGCGAACACTATGACGTGGCAAGGGGCGTGCAAAAAATTTTACAACGTTATAGGGACCTCCAAGATATCATCGCCATACTCGGTATCGAGGAACTATCAGACGAGGACAAACTCACTGTAGCTCGCGCTCGAAAAATCCAACGTTTTCTCTCCCAGCCGTTCGCTGTAGCGGAAACATTCACAGGCAGAGCAGGGGAATATGTCAAAATTTCCGACACAATAAAAGGTTTCAAGATGATTTTGGACGGACAGCTTGATAACCTGGCAGAACAGGAATTTTATATGAAAGGAGACATCAGCCAAGTAAGCAGTAAGCAGTAAGCAGTATGAAATTGAAATTGAAGATCATTACGCCTGAACGCGTACTCCTCGAGTCCGAAGCTGACTCTGTGAACGTGCCAACGCAAATGGGACAGATCACTGTTTTACCATATCACATACCGCTCGTAGCAAACCTGACACCGGGCGAGCTGAAAATCGGAAGAGATGAGCACTCACGTTTGTTGTCAATCACAGGGGGGGTCATCGAGATTCGCAAGGGCAGCGAGATTATTATCCTTGCCGACGCTGCTGAAGATGCGGAAGAGATTGATGTAAAAAGGGCAGAGGAAGCAAGGGAAAGAGCTCGAAAAATAATGTCCGAACAAACTCTGTCTGACGAAGAATATGCAGCGACAACCGCAGCTCTGGAAAAGTCATTGTCGCGATTACGAGTGGCGCGAAAAAGCAAATACCGAAATATTCAAATGGCTGAACCATTCAATGGGAACATCTGAATGCGAATGAAATTTACCTGGCCCGACAAATCTCCAGTTTCGAAGGGCGCGTTTAAAATTTTGCAAAAATTAAGGAGCGCTGGATTTGAAGCCTATGTGGCTGGAGGCGCAGTGCGCGACGCTCTGCTAAAACGAAAAGTTGTAGAAATTGATATTGCCACTTCCGCCACTCCTCTGCAGGTCAAAAAATTGTTTGCCAAAACCATACCCACCGGAGAAAAACATGGCACCCTCACAGTTCGTGGACACAAATCAAACTACGAAGTCACAACGTTCCGCACTGAAGGCGCTTATGAGGAACGAAGGCACCCAAAATCGGTAAAGTTCGTAGCCAGCGCAGAAAAAGACGCGCAAAGACGCGATTTTACTCTCAATGCGCTATTTTACGATCCTACAAATTCAGAAATTATTGATTATGTAGACGGAATTGTGGATCTCCGCCGGAATCGGATCAGGACTGTGGGCAGCCCAAATGCCAGGCTCCGCGAAGATGCACTCCGTCTCTTGCGTGCTATCCGCTTTGCTACTGTTCTGAACCTTGATATCGAACGAGAAACGCGAAAAGCGGTAAAAATAAACGCAAAGCTGATATTGAAAATTTCCGCTGAACGAATCAAAAGCGAGCTCGATAAAATTATGTCATCTGATCGGGCCTCGGCGGGAATCGGCATGATGGACGAGTTGGGGCTTTTGAAGCTCATCTTGCCGGAGCTCAAAGCGTGTCAGGGAGTGACCCAGCCCAGGAACCAGCATCGCGAGGGTGATGTCTATACCCACAGCCTTCTTGCGCTTGAACAGATCAATGAGGAATTTGATTTGCCAACGCGATATGCAGTACTGCTGCATGACATTGGGAAAGCCCAAACGCGTGTGATCCGAACCGACAAGATAACCTTTTACAATCACCAAAATGTTGGAGCAGAATTGGTGAAAAAGATTTGCCGCCGTCTCCGATTCTCAAAGGCAGATGAAGAAAAGATATCATGGCTCGTCAAGGCACACATGGTCCCGAACGATTTCCTTGCTATGCGGCTCTCAAGGCGCAGAAAATGGGGATTGGCCCCCTATTTTGCGGACTTGTTGCGCGTTTATTGGGCTGATGCCAGTGCCTCGCTTGGGCCATCCGGGCGCGGAGACAGCAACCCCAGAGGCTATAGGGAAGGGCAAAAAATATTAACCGAGATAATAAAATTTCTGGCACTAAAGAAACCGCTCATTTCTGGAGATGACGTCATGAGAATTTTGAAAATCAAACCTGGCCCGCAAGTGGGAAAAATTTTGGAAGCGCTTGAGGAAAA
>JAHFJD010000018.1:0-15687 GCA_023246055.1 Candidatus Doudnabacteria bacterium | reverse complement strand
TATCTAAAATCAAATAAAAAAATTTTACTACGCGACAGTTAGAGTGCGAAGCACTTCGTAGTCCTCCAGAGGGGGACGAAGAAGTGTGGATAACTCGCTTGCGGTATTGACAAAAAGAAAAAAAACGTCTATAATTATTTTAGTACTTTAAATTTCGTGGACAGTTTTGCTTCGTACGCCGAAGAGTAGTGAAGGCGCAACGACACAAATTTTGTCAAAACAAAAATAATTCAGACTGATGCGAGAGCGTTGCAAAAAAAAATTGCGATGTTCACGCTTCAGCGAAGGAGTCTTTGCAATGGCAAAGAAGAAAAAAGCCAGCAAGAAGAAAAAGACAAGCCGGCGAAAGAGAGTCTAGTGTAGGTCGCCTCCGCAAAGAGGTTTAACCCGTTCGACGGGTACTTACGCGGCTAAGCAAAAAAACCCCGAAAATTAGGGGTTTTTTTGTTGGAAAAAATGTGGTATCTTATAGAATCGGACTAATATTTCCAGTCCGAGGTGTCCAACACAAAGGGAGGGGTCATGAATACATGGCTCGTTTTCGGATTTGATACTTTTAGCAACGAGAGGTACGTGATTTTTCCACAGCATGAATTCGACAAAGAAGCCACTGCTCGCGAGATGGTGCGCTCAACACTCTTGGAAATTGAACGAGACCAGCCGAAAGAGGATACTGGCGACCCTGATGAGGATGGTTCAATACAAGACTATGTCATCCTCGTTCATCCGGATGGAGTAGAGGAGGTATTTGACACAAACCACTTGAAGGATTTTGGAGGTGACAAATGAGTGCAGTTGAAATGCTCGACAAAATCGTAGTGGCGATCGCAGACGGAGGCGGGCGGGGACATGCTTTTGTGAACGCATGCCGCAAGAGTCCGCATACGAAAAAGATCCTCGCATTCAAAGGCGGAGACGGATGGCGTACCGGGCCTGATGATGGTCTGGTCGAGTGCTTTGCTGACATTGATGCGGGAAATGTGCATGCAATTATCGCTGAAGCGCAAAAACAGAATGTGAATCTAATCATCGCTGGCCAGGAAATATTTCTGGTCAATGGTGGCGCCGATGTGGCGGGGTATAACGGAATCGAGGTTATGGGATGCTCGGGAGACGCGGCACGCCTGGAAGCCAGCAAAGTTTGGGCAAAGACTTTTTTTGAGAAGTATAGGATTCCGACGGCTGATTTTGAAATCGCGCAGAGCCCAAGGCAAGCATATGCGATCGTTGATTATTGGTTTCTGATCCGAGAAGTAGAGTCTCTTGTCCTCAAGGCCGATGGCTTGGCCGAAGGAAAGGGCGTGATCATTGCTCACAGCAGAGCAGAAGCACACGCGGCAATCAGTGAGATCATGATCGACGGTACAATCAAAAAGACCTATCCTTATGCTGGAAATTCTCTCATCGTCGAGGAATTTATTGATGGTCGAGAAATGAGCGCCACTTACTTCACTGACGGAATAGATTTGACGCCGATGCTCGTCGGTGTTGATCACAAGCGGCGTTTTGACGAGGACGGACGCGTTCCTAAAGATCAAAACCGCATGACTGGGGGAATGGGACTCTATGCGCCCGATCCCCGATATAGCCCCGGGATCCGTGAGCAAGTCAAAAAGATTGCCCGCCAAATCATCGAGGGGATGAAAAACGAACACTGCCCGTTCAGGGGAATACTGTACCTCGGCCTGATGATTTGTAATGGGGTGGTCTATGTCCTCGAGGTCAATGTCAGGTTCGGCGCGCCAGAAGCGCAAGGCATTCTCGCGCTTTTCGATTCAGATTTTGTTGAACTCGCTTGGGCGACCGCGACCGGACAGCTCGGAAAATACAAAACCAGGTGGAAAAAGGGAAAGGTCTCGGTTACGGTTACGCTGGTGTCTGGTCCTTATCCCGCACCGATCACCGCGGAAGCCAAGGGTTTCGAAATTTTCGGCCTCGAGGAAGCGGCGAAGATCGAGGGGATATCAGTCCTCCACGCGGGAACCAAACTCAAGGACGATGTATTCGTCAACAACGGCGGCAGGGTCATTGATATCGTGGCCGTGGCAGGCACGTTCAAGGAGGCAATCGCGCTTGCAAACAGAGCGGCTATGATGATTCATTGGCAGCATTACGACTACCGCAAAGATATCGGCAAGCGAGTTCTCCTATACGCTGATTAGCCATGAATCCAGTAAATTGCAATCCAGCGGGACATGCTCTCGCTGGTTTTTTTATTTGCAAATAGTTGAAATTTATTGTGAAATCTGGTACTATCACAAAGCGGGGTAGAGCAATTGGCAGCTCGCAAGGCTCAGAGTACTTTGAAATTAGTTCAATTTATGAGTACCAAACTTCGGGGAGATATTGCTGAACAAGCAGCAATAATGAAAATTTTGCAATTGGGATGGGGCGTGGCTAAACCAGTAGGTGACCGTTTGCCCTATGATCTGATTGCAGACGTTTCAGGAACCCTGATTAGGTTACAGGTAAAATGTGCCTGGTTCAATAACAAAGATCAATGTTTTGTTGTTGATGTCCGCAGGACCAAGACTAACCGGCGTGTTATGGTGAGAAAACCATATTCAGCACAAGATTTTGATTTCGCGCTGGTTTACATTCCTGCGATAGGCATATTTTACGTTTTTCCTGTCGAGGTATTCATAGCTTACGGTAGTACATTGACTTTGATAGAAACTGGCAAACGCCAGAGAAAACCAAAGTCCGCCGCCTATCGCGAAGCATTTGATTTAATTTCACAATGGGCTGTGTCAAGGGTAACTTTGGCACGAAACCTATCAAATTCGGGGAAACCTTCAGGCGATGGTAATCCCGAGCCAAGTCCCGATCTCTCGGGAAAGGTGTAGAGACTTGATGGTAGGCGTCCACCCGGTTCATTAGACTGGAGTTGGTCGAAGAGAAAGTCCAGACCACAAATCCGACAGTGGAGCAATGAAAATTGTAGTGGTATGCATAACCTTGAGGTTGGCGGTTCGAATCCGCCCCCCGCAACCAAAAAAATCCGTCGCTATGACTAGGGCTGGGTAGCTCAGTTGGTTAGAGCGAGAGACTCATAAGCTCTAGGTCGTGAGTTCGATCCTCACCCCAGCCATAAGGAAAAGCGAACTTCCAAAACTTATTTTATTGTTCTTGTCAACCCTGCATAGAGTGGACCCGTGGTGTAGCCTGGTCTAACACGTCTCCCTGTCACGGAGAAGATCGCCGGTTCAAATCCGGTCGGGTCCGCCATTCGAAAAGCTCATGGCATAATTGGAGGGATCACAGCCAGTAAAATCAAAAATATGAACCTCGAGCAAATTTTACTAATCATACTGATAGCGGGTATTGGAGTCGTGCTTTTTTTTCTCACCCGCAAGCCAAAAGCTGACCAGAGTGTGCAGGTCATGCTTGATTGGATGAAATCGCTACAAGAAAAAAGCGAGCTCTCGCGCAAGGAGATTCAAGACTCGATTGCCGGAAGCAACAAGGATATCAACAGCCGCCTCACAGAAGCAGCGCGTTTGTTTGCAGACGTTCAGCGCAAGGTAGGGGAGATGACCGAGCTTGGCCGCTCCATGAAAGATGTGCAGGAACTGCTACGCGGCCCGAAAACCCGTGGGATCTTCGGAGAGGATGCTTTGGAAATGCTTTTGAAACAAGTTTTGCCGCTTTCCAGTTACCAGATGCAGCATCGTTTCGAGTCAGGCGAGATTGTGGACTGCGTGATCAGGCTCAAAGAGGGTTTGATTTGCGTAGACTCCAAATTTCCGCTCGAGAATTTTCGAGCGCTGCTTAAAACCGAAAATCAGATAGATGAGATGGCTTTCCGGAAAGCGTTTGCCAAGGATGTAAAAAAACATGTGGAGACAATCGCTAAAAAATATATTCTCCCGAACGAAGGCACACTCGATTTCGCTCTGATGTATGTGCCGATGGAGAGCGTTTTTCAGGAAATAGTGAACGACCAGGAGCTCAACGAATACGCGCGTGGCAAAAACATTTTCATAACCTCGCCCAATTCCTTTTATAACTACATCACCACCATAGCAAACGTGCTCAAAGGCGCGCAGGTCAACGAATTGGCAAGGCAAATTTTGGGCCTCATGTCCGCGCTAAAAATCGATTCGGAAAAATTTGCCTCAACCCTAAGCGTCCTCACGAAGCATATCACCAGCGCCAAAAATACGGTCGATGTGGTGAACGAAGGTTACCGGTCCCTGGATAACAAAATAAACAGCGCCTATAACCTGCAGCTTGAGGAAAAAAAGGAAGCTGAGCAGTTGCAAGATCCAAACCTTAATTCTTAATCCTATATTCTTAATTCTTTTTATATGATCAATGAAGTCCTCAATATTTTTACCAAACATGAAGAGCAACGCGTCGCGGTTTTCGTGGACGTGCAAAATCTCTATTACTCCGCACGCAATATTTACAATGCACGCGTAAATTTTTCCGCGCTGTTAAAAGAGTCGGTCGGCGACCGGAAACTCGTACGCGCGACAACTTACGTGATTCGCGCCCAAATGCCCGAGGAGCAAAACTTTTTTGACGCACTCTCCAAAGCCGGGTTTGAGGTGCGAGCCAAGGATCTGCAAGTATTTTTTGGCGGCACAAAAAAAGGCGACTGGGATGTGGGCATTACGATGGATGCAATCAGACAGATGAGCAAGGTTGATGCCATTGTCCTCGCTTCCGGAGACGGCGATTATGTCCCACTCCTCGAATATCTCAAAAATTTCGGTGTCCGAGTAGAGATCATAGCTTTCGGCAAAAGCTGTTCTTCGAAGCTTATCGAATCTGCGGATAGCTTCATCGACATGGACCTCTCAACTAAAAAATTCCTGATTCCCATTAAGAAATGACTGCCTGATCGGCGGGTCATCCCGGACTCCCGCCCGCCTGGACTCCCGCCTGACTTGGAAAAGACAAAGTCATCTCGAGCAGGTCGCCCAGGCGAAGTCGGGCAGATGATCCGGATCCAGTTATGTCAAACCCAATCGCCATTTTCGACATTGACGGCACGATTTTCCGCTCCAGTCTTACGATTCAGTTGTTTGAACGGCTGGTGGCTACCAAAATATTTCCTGCCAGCTTTTTGGCGCAGGTTCGCCGGTCAGAGCAAAAATGGCTCAATCGCAGAGGTCACTACGAAGATTACATTCGAGACGTTGTGATAGCCTACCAAAAAGCCATCGTGGGCAAATCGCAGTCGCAGATTCTTCAGGCAAGTCGAGCGGTTGTAAAAGAGCAAAAGTATCGAACTTATCAATATACCAGAACATTACTGCATTCTCTCCGCAAGCGCTATTTCACGATCGGCATCTCCGGTTCGCCTCTGGAGGTTGTCCGCGAGTACAACAAATTTCTGAAATTTGATAAACTGTATGGCTGGGAGTTCGGGCTCGATGAACGAGGTCGCTATACCGGGACAATCCTGCACACGCCATCATTATACAAAAAAGAATTGATCCTGCGCTTCCTTGAGAGTCATGGCCTGGCATTGAATCGATCAATCGGGGTCGGGGATACGGAGTCTGACATTGGTTTTCTGGACCTGGTGGAAACACCGATCGCCTTCAATCCGAACCGCTCTCTAGCCGCTGTGGCAAAAAAGAAAAATTGGACAGTGGTTATCGAACGCAAAGACCTGATAGTCGAATTTAAAGCACATAAAGTTAAATTTTTGAAATTTGATGTCTAGTCCTCGTAGTTCAATGGATAGAATACGGCCCTCCGAAGGCTGGGATGCAGGTTCAATTCCTGCCGAGGGCACAACTAAAAGCGGCTTTACACTCATAGAACTTTTAGTGGTGATTGCTATTGTCGGCATCCTATCGGGTATTGTTCTGGCTTCTCTTGGGAATGCGCGGGAAAAAGGAAAAGTCGCGGCAACCCTGCAAAATCAGCGATCACTGCAGAAGGCCATAGAGCTATATTTCAATGACATGGGTTTTTATCCGCCAGATACGAGCAGGGGCTGGGACCCTGGTTTTGCCCGCGCCCTTCCCTACAACCCTGACACTGGAGCGGACTGTGCCGTTAACGCAGGGGATTGCCCGGCTTGTCCAAATTGCCCGGTGGACTGGGTTAACCAAGCTCTGGCGAATTGGCGAGGCCCATACATTGCCGCATGGCCAGTTTCCACCGAATGGAAGGGTAAATATGATTATAATTACTGGCCGTCTGGGGCCACTCGATACGGATGCACAATTCCCGCCGGCGTCTATATCGGCGTTCAGCGGGATTACAGTGACGCGAACCCGATTCCGGCATCTGCAGAACAGTCTATTCTGGATAAAAATCTCGATTCTGACAATTGTCTTGACGGGGAGGCCCAAATGATTTTGTTCCGCCTATGAAACGCGTACTGGTTTTCGGCACGTTTGATGTGTTGCATCCGGGACATTTGCATTTTTTGCAGGGCGCGAAGAAGTTTGGCGATTATTTGATAGTCTCACTGGCCCGAGATAAATTTGTCAAACGAATAAAGGGTCGAAAGGCTCATCATTCTGAACTGGATAGAAAGAAGCTCGTAGAAGCCCTAAAAATCGTTAATAAGGCTGTTTTGGGCTCTAAGGATGATTACATAAAGCATATTATCGCCCAAAAGCCAGATATTATCGCTCTTGGCTATGACCAGCGGGCTTTTACCGAGAATTTGAAACTTAAGCTGGTTAGCGCAGGGATGAAAAAAATTAAAATAGTCCGCCTCAAACCCTATAAGCCACATTTATATAAATCAGCCATTCTTTCTCCCCCTGGATAAGGGGGGGGGTCGGAAGAGGTCGAAAATAATGCAATACATCAAATTTTTGCAACACATCACCAAAAATAGTGTTGCCGAGGCTGGCGGCAAAGGATCATCGCTCGGTGAAATGACTCATGCGGGCCTACAAGTGCCGCCAGGGTTTGTGGTGCTCGCCAATGCGTTTGACCGCTTTCTCATGGAGACCGAGCTCGATGCCGAGATTGAAGCGGTGTTGAAAAAAATTAAACCGAAGGATGTAAACTCTGTGGACAAATCCTCTGCCGAGATTCGCGAAATGATGCATGAGACCAAAATACCAAGAGACCTGCAAGACGAAATCAAAGACTCTTTCAAAAATCTCAAAACCAAATTCGTAGCCGTTCGGTCTTCTGCCACGGCAGAGGACTCCAGGGTCGCGTCTTGGGCCGGAGAGCTGGAGACATACCTCAATGTTACTGAAAAAAATCTCATCACATCAGTGATGAAATGCTGGTCGTCGCTGTTTACCCCGCGCGCGATATTTTACCGGTTTGAAAAAAAACTGCACCGCAAAACCGTATCGGTAGCGGTTGTGGTTCAGGAAATGGTGCAATCCGAGATTTCCGGGATTGCCTTTACGGTTCACCCGGTGACCAAAGACTACAACCAAATGGTCATCGAGGCTGGCTTCGGCCTCGGCGAGGCTATCGTTTCTGGGCAGGTCACGCCTGATACTTACATCGTGCACAAAGATGATTTTTCCGTCCTCGACATCAGCGTCTCCGAGCAGAGCATGATGATCACAAGAAGTGCGGGAGGCAATGTTCACAAGAAATTGAGTCCGAAAGCGGGAGGCAAACAAAAATTAACCGGGCGCCAGATCGTGGAGCTTGCGAAACTCTGCAAAAAAATCGAGCAACATTACCACCATCCCCAGGACATCGAATGGGCCTGGGCGAAGGGTAAATTCCACATTACGCAAAGCCGACCGATCACAACACTTTAATTTTACTACTATAGGATGCTACGATCGTGATATGTTATAGTAGAAAGGCAAAACCTCATGAAAAAAGAAACAGCCAAAAAGCAAAGTATCGCCGGAAGATTTATTCGTTATCTTTGGGACAGAGGCCCAGGTTCTATCGATGATTTTTCCGGCACTAATGGCACAAGCCCTTTCAAACGTAAATTATTATCTGACATCGCTTACCAGTTGGAGCAGGCAGGAACCCTGAAAGAAATATCTCGTCGGAAAGAGGGCAGGAAAGTGGCAAAAGAATTTAAGCTCACTGAAAAAGGAATGATGCGAGCGGTTAAACTTTGCATGGAGAAAGACAAACTAAAAAAATTACTTTATGAAAGAAGGCTAATAATTTTTGACATCCCAGAAAAACAAAGATTTTATCGGGATTATTTCCGCCAACTAATGAAGGATCTCGATTGTAGCATGGTTCAATTGTCCGTGTGGCAGGCGGATTTTGAGCTCCCTGAGGATTTCCTGCTGCTAGTGGGAGAGCTCGGTCTGCAGAGCAGGGTAATAGTCTACAAAGTTCGAACCGACGAAACTATGCATTTATAAGCATTTATAATTTAAATTTACTACTATAAACTATCACGATCGTGACATATTATAGTAGTTAGTTTGATAATCGGGACGAATGTTATGGTATTATTATCTTGAGAGGTATATGAAGTGGCGGACAAATAAAAACGAAGCGGATATACTAAATATTCGCTTCACATTTAATAATTACACGATATGCAATGTAATAAATTTATCAGTCCAAGCGCTAACTAAAGTCGGCCGATCACAACACTATGAAAACTAAAAAAATTGAATTACAAAATTTAGCTCAGATGAATTGGATCAAGCACTGGGCTGGGAATTGGAATTTACTCAACAATTCATACTTGGGGTATCAATACACCATGCTTTTGAAAAAGCAGCTTGGGGCAAGTTTCAAATATGCGATGTTCATTTCCCAGAACGGCTATAGCGTGGCTCATCTAGAGTTCACTGACTATAAAAAATTTGGAAATTACCTGGCTACAAAGGTATTAAAAGATCCGAAATTGGTAGACCTGTGGTGTCAACGGCTAGTAAAGCAAACAGACAACCTTCTTGGGCTAATCAAAATCTTAAAACTGAAGAAAATCAATGGCAGAGATTATGAAAAATTTAAAAAGGCATTTTTCGAATACGGCGCACCGCACCGGGCCGTCAAAATCGTAGTTGATGCTTTACCGCCAGATAAATTAAAAAGGTACCTTCCCAAATTCCAAAAAGCCCGACTCTATGCCGAGTCGGTTTATGCCGAAACAGAGAATTTTATGAGATTCGTGGCAGCACAAATCAGCAAGCAAGTGAAAACCCCAGCAAAATATTTGCTCTCGATCACTAAAGAAGAAATGGATCAATATTGGAAATCAGGTGTCCTGCCGGCGAAACAGGAACTCAGTGCACGCTACAAAACCAATGTTATACTATACTGGAAGGGGAAATACCAACTCCTACAGGGGAAGGAGGCACATCGTTTTAAGAATGCCATCGAAGAGCGGACGGGTTCGCGAGGCAGTTTACAAGGTTTTACTGCTTATCCTGGAAAAGTGAAAGGGCGAGTTAAAATAGTTTTTAATCCACAGACTGAACGCGGTTTCGAAAAAGGGGATATTTTGGTGACTGGGATGACCCGACCTGAATATTTACCGCTTATCAAGGTGGCTGCAGGATTTATCACTGATGCGGGCGGCATGCTCTCTCATGCGGCAATTACCGCCCGAGAGCTGAAAAAACCCTGCATTGTGGGAACTATAAATGCGACCAAAATTTTGCAAAACGATGATTTGATTGAAATTGACGCCTCCAAGGGAACTATAGAGAGGTTATAAATTATATAATTAAATCAAATTTATGTTGCAAGAAGGACAAGCTGGTATAGAAATGGAACCAAAGGAGGAGGAGAGGCCGCACATTAGGCTGGAATTTTTTCGACATGATGAGAAGGGGTCGGCAAAAAGCCTTGCCGGAGATGCAATCCCAGATCAGGAAGTGAGGTTGAGCGCTACTGGTAGAGCGCACGCTACAGAACTAGGAAAGACAAAGAATCCTGTGCCGGAAACAGCTGTTGCGTTTGGCTCAAGACGCAAGCGCGCACTGGAGACATCTTACCGCCATATGTTAGCAGATCAAGATATCCCAGAGAACGCGAGCCTGGAAGATATCGAAGCCCTAATCAGCAAAAACCTGAAAGGACCCAAGAAAGGGAAGATGATCGAACAACTGGATTTTGATTGGGATACCAATCCGGAATTTTCAAAAACAGCGCGGGACAGATATACAAATAGCCAAGATGCATTGATGTTTATGTGGAGAGAATCGGACGAAATGGTAAAGAGGAACAGAGATCAAACATCGGATTCGTACTCAAGATCGGCTGGCAAAACAGCCGAGCTAGTACAAAAATATATGACAATTTTACCGAAATGGGAAAGGGTTGCGCAAAAAAATCCTGAAAAATTTGCAAAATTGGGAAACGAAATGCAGCGATTTATGGGTTCGCACCAAACCCAAACAGAAACTTTCCTGATGAAAGTTATTGAAAAGCTGGAAGGGGAAAAGGGGGTGGAGGATTTTTTGTCTTCTCTAAAAACTAAAAATGGATTTGAGATGAGCGAGGGATATACTGTAAACATTCGTGATGAAAACGGTCAGCTCGCCGCAGAGATAAAATTTCGAGACAAGTCTTGGATCGTCGGCCAAGAATTAATTGCAAAAATAATTGCAGAAAAGCAAGAGTTGGATAAAGTAGTTAATAACTAGGTAACCCATTGTAAATAAACATTAGCAACATCATGACTTACGTTTACAATCCAATCTACACGCATTTCAAAGGCAATAGTTTGACACGAGCGGAGCTCATGGAACGTGAGACGATTCAGACTATTTTGAAAAGTAAAACCCCAGACAGCGAACGTTCATGGAGTAAAATTTTCGAGTTGAAGCATGCTTCTGCAGTCGCGCAATTGGGCCGAATCATGGCTCAGAAAAGGGGGCTCGATAAGGACCTGGGAGCGATTATCTGCACCATGCATGATATTTATGTATTCACAACTGGACGCGTTACTGACCACGCTCACAAAGGCGCGAAGATTGCAAAAAAATTACTAGAAAAAACTAAAAAATTTTCCAGCCAAGAAATTAAACTCATCAGCGGCGCCATCTATAACCATAGCGATAAACACATCATTTCAAAGAATCCTTACTATGAGTTAGTAAAAGACGCAGATGTTTTTGACTGCGGACTCTATGACGGCGTGCATGATGCTTATGTATATGAAAAAGAGGCAAAAACTTGCCGGTCATATTTCAACAGAATTAAAAAAATCAGACGCGAATTGAACCTACCAAAAGACCCGCGCTGGGATACAATAAAATTTATTGAACAAGGGAAGAACTACCATGGCAAAGCTCGTTAAAATATTTTCGAGAGAATATAGCGTTCAATATACCGAAGTCGCCATCCGCTCGCTCTCTGTGGAGGCAAAAACTCATCTTCCTGCGTTGGTCACGAGCCAAACCTATGTGCCCGAGGATGGAAATGAGTCGTGTTATGTGGATCCCGACGAATGGGAACGGTTTTTGAACAGTCTTTACAGGAAATACCAAAACCAAAAAAATCTCAATAGTTTTTTTGCAAAATTTCATCACTACGGTCAGCGCTACATAAGTACTGCAAAGCAAATAGGAAAATTTTCTCTAAAAAAAGCATCCAACGCCAAACTCGCATATCTTTATCGGAAATACCAAACAGTGCTCCTTGAGTACTCTGCGTATTTGTGGATGGGATTTTTTTTGGCCCAAGGCCCGCAGATTGCTCGCGCCAAGGATATCATTGATCGACGAGCGGTTAGCGACCCAAACATCTCAACCGCGCTGCTTCGGCCAAGCAAGCTTTCGAGCATTTTAAGCCTTCAACAACATCTTGGCGAGTTGAAACTAAAAAAGCATAAATTGGGCAAAAATGAACGAGGTCGAATTCAAAAAAGATATGCATGGCTTCCGTGCTTGGACATACACAACGATCCTTGGACAAGCCGCGATCTAGATAATTTTTTTTCTGATCTCAAACCGGTTGCTGAACAAATGACGTACTTGAAAGCAGCTAAATTGGCAAACCTGAGCAAAAATGAAATGCAGGTTTTCAAAACCGCAAGAGAGCTGATTTATGTAAAAGATATGAGAGATGAGTACCGCAGGCGAGGAATATACAACATTTTGCCGTTATTTAACGCTATGGCCGAGCGGCTTGGGGTAAGGCGCAAGGATCTAGCTTTTTTTTCTTACAGTGAGATTGTGAATGCTATAGAGACAGGATCAAAGCTAGACAGGGATGAAGCTCACGCAAGGAGACGCGGATTTTTGATATATATTAAGAAACAACAATCAGTAGTGATCTCTAGCTTGGCGGAGATAAAATTCTTCGTGGATCGTCATGTAAAATCAGTGCGCTCTAATGCTGATCAAGTGAAAGGGTTGGTTGCTATGAAGGGCAATGCTCGGGGCAGGATTAAAACAGTGTTTGGGGTAAGAGATATTGCCAAGGTCAAATCAGGAGATATCATGGTTAGCATCACCACGCATCCTGACTATATTTCAGCCATGCATCGAGCTGCCGCCATAGTTACGGATGAAGGCGGGCTAACTTCTCATGCCGCGATTGTTTCGCGTGAGTTACGGATTCCTTGTATCGTAGGAACCAGAATTGGAACGAGGATATTCAAAGACGGCGATCTGGTCGAGGTAGATGCCCAGAAGGGGATTGTGAGGAAGTTGTGAAAAAATACGAGGTTCATGTCAAAGAATACACTTTAGTTGGGGTTAGCTCTGTATTTCAGAAATTCGTGAGCAAGCGGTTTCACGGGTCACTTTACAGTGCCCATCTTTCTGAAGTAATCTTGGTCGTCAAAGACGGCCGGTTTTACCATGCAGAGATTGAAGGAGAGCGCGGCAAGCTGGCTACTTCTTTTCTCAAAAAAATTAATAGCGGCAGGGTCAATCTCAAGCGGGAATATCAGAATTTTAGATCAACGCTCAAAGCTTACTTACTTTTTTTGAATCAGCCGTCGAGAGATTACAAACTAGATACTATCAAAGAACTTTACAGATTCTATAACGCTTTGATCGGCATTGCTTTTGCTGCAGCAGACGCTCTTGATTTTGCAGAAGTACTTGATAAATCAAAGCGTCGTGGTTTCGAAAAATGGGCTTTCAAAGTACGCAAAGAAGCAGAATGGATCTACAAAAGGGGGGAAAGTCAATTTGTGCCGAAGTATCTAAAACAGATTTCGAGAAAATATCTGAAATTGTACGACCCCGAACTTCTCCAATATCTGTTTTTTAGGGAGCTAGAAGATTTTCTTGAAAAAGATGTGAAGTTGCCCTCGATAATGGAACTCGCAAGGCGAAAAAAATGTTTTTTTGCTTCGCAGTATTATCCCGACAAATACCTACTCAAAAGCGGCAGACAGGCAGAGATCGAAATCAAAAAAAGAAAATTTTTTGATGAAAAGACGATAGATGCGTCGGAGATAACAGGGCAAACAGCACACCCGGGAAGAATCAGCGGCAAAGTATCAGTCATTTTGGGCCGACAGGATTTTTATAAATTCAAACCCGGCAATATTATTGTTTCGCCGATGACAGAGCCCAGCTTTCTGCCACTTATGAAAAAAGCTAGAGCTTTCGTCACTGACGATGGTGGAGTACTTTGCCATGCCGCGATCGTTGCCCGTGAGCTCAAAAAACCTTGCGTCATTGGCACCAAAATCGCCACGAAAATTTTCAAAGACGGCGATCTGGTCGAGGTGGATGCTAATAAGGGAATAGTCAAAAAAATAACAACATCAAATGGACGTAAAGTGGATTGAACTAGCCAGAAGGGGGAAATCAGCACCTTTACTATGGGTGGATTCTTTTGTCGAGCTATTTCGAGGTGGATATATGGGTAGGGCGCACAAGATAAAATGGAATCCTAAAAATTACCGCCAGTTTGAAGGCGCGAGAGGGTTTGGCTCTGATGATGTTAATCAATATCAGAGTGTTCTAGAAAGAGCAGTCCTAGCAAAGCGGAACAACTTACTATCATTCGCAAAAGAGTATGAAAAGCGGATCAAAGCTTATCGAAAATTCGCGCTGCTACACAAAAAAGATACTTTTTCTAATTTCTCAAACCGTGACCTGGCTGAAATCTTCGAGCAATGGTTTGAACACACAAAGCTTACCTGGTCGTTTGCCTACGATTACATTTTTCTTAACAGGTTTTTGCCTGATATAGTCATATCTACGGTGGCTTCAAAAGTCACCAATCTTGGTGAACAAACACGAATATTGGGAATCCTATTTCTTGCTGACAAGCAGTCAGAACTCTTTCAAGAAAAAAAATCCCTTGTTAACATCGGGATTAAAATCAGAACTAATCGCCTAAAATTGTCTTCCGCAAAGATCGAGAGACTTCTAGAGGCTCATTTACGAAAATTTGCATATTTGGGTTTCTATTATTTCCGGGGCGAGCCCTACAGCCTTGAGTATCTGCGAAATAGACTAAAGGAATTTTTGAAATTATCTCCGAGGAGATTCGTTCAGTTACAAACTGACATCACAATGCAGGATCGAAATATAAAACTGACACCGCAAACCGAAAAAAAACTCGGACTTGATGACTCTACTGTCTTGCGCATTAAGTTGATCAAACGCTGGGCCAGCCTGGCCACAGAAGCTGATGAGACCTATGGCTACGTTGTTCATGCTTTGCATGGACTCTGGATGGAGATCTGCGAGCGCCTGCAGCTGACTTATCCGCAGTTCTATTCTCTTACCGGAAAGGAAATACTCGCCGGTCTCATGAATGATCAAAAATCAAAGTTCCTCAAGACGCTCGGGCAGTTTAGGCATGATTCCGGGGCTGTGATAATTCTGGAAAAGGGGAGAAAGGTGATTCCCGGAAAAAAGGAATTGCAGACCTACATAAAGCGGGAATCACGGGAGAAAGAAAAAATTCAAAATGTCAACGAATTGAAGGGTCAGCCGGCTTCAGCCGGAAAAGCCCGGGGCAGAGTCAGATTAGTTTTTTCCGTTCATGATGTCTCGAGAGTCCAAAAAGGCGATATCCTCGTAGCTCCCGCTACAAATCCGACCTTTGTCCCTGCAATGGAGAGAGCCAAAGCAATCATCACTGACGAGGGTGGCCTTCTTTCCCATGCCGCGATTGTTTCGCGTGAGTTACGGGTTCCTTGTATCGTAGGAACCAGAATAGGAACGAGGATACTTAAGGACGGTGACCTTGTTGAGGTCGATGCCGAGAAGGGGATAGTTCGGAGAGTTTAACAACCAAAAACTAGTTGTTTGACAAATAATACAGTTTCGAATATAATCGAATTGAGGTAAAATTTAACCGATAATATCGAAACGAGTATAAAATATGCTGAAAAAAGAGCTAATTTGGCGAGAAATCCTTCATAAATGCTTTTCCGAGGGTATTTTAGAATTTACCCAAAAAGGACTAGCAAGTAAGCTCGGCGTCTCCACCTCGACAATCAATAACGCTTTGCGGTTGCCGAGGGCAAGCGGCGCGGTGGAGGTTCGTGGCCGGGGGTTTCGTCTCCTGGACAAAGAAAAATTTTTACTACTCTGGGCGTCACACCGAAATCTCGCCCGAGAAGTCATCTATCAAACTGCTTTACCGAATAACCCCCACGAGATCGAGGGACTAATGCCACCCGGGATTATTTATGCCGCTTATAGTGCCTATACAAAACGTTTCTCTGATCCGCCGGCAGATTACGATACCGTGTATATTTATGCTACCGCGAGCGAGCTCGAGGAACTTAAAAAGCGGTTTCCCGCAAGAAAAGGCCCCGCCAATTTGACAGTGCTCCGCGCTGATGCGCGACTCTCGGATTACGGGTCAACAACTCCCGAGGTG
>JAHFJD010000017.1 GCA_023246055.1 Candidatus Doudnabacteria bacterium | reverse complement strand
TTCCATTGTATAAGACTTGGGCTTGCAGGGGGGGGGTGGAAAGAGCTATAATATAACTGTAAGCATTAGGTTATCCACACTTCTACGCTAAAGCTGCTTAAGCGCACGCGCGCCTTCGCTAAAGCGTGTCCTGCTTCATAGGTTTATTCTCTTTAATAATTTTTATAATTAAGCAAATTACATTTATGTCTATAGACGAACAAAAAGAAGCGGCGGCCAAAAAGGCCATGCATTTTGCTGCAGACCTGCTTGAGCAAAAAAAGATAAAGATCCTGGAATCTTTCGATGTCTTGCGGTTTTTGGGGGTAGCCATCGAGGCCGCGTCTGACGAGGCCGAGCTAAAAAAAGTCGAAGCTGATTTTCAAGGCATTTTTCCCAAACTGCCTGCGTTTAGCACAGGCGTTTAATATTTTAGGAACAAGAAAGGAATAACTATATGTTTGGAGAATTTGGAGAAGGCCGCCCCGGTCCAGAGGAAATGGGCACCGCGCCCGAACAAGCCGAACTTTCGCCTGAACAAAGATTGACTATGGACAATCTGGTTGCCGAGGCCAAAGCCAGGGAAGCGCTTGAAAGCCAAGTGGAAGAGTCAGGACAGCAGGATCTGGCAGACGAGCTCAAGGCTGATCCGCCGAAGACTTCCTCGTGGAGGAAAAAGATCATGATGACCGCTGGGCTCATTGGCGCTCTGGCTGTGGGAGGCTTTGTGGGCAGGGAAGCGAGCAAAGGCTCTGGCGAAGGCGAAAAAATGGATGGAGCCAAGATCGCCGAGCTTGTCAAAGCCGAAATGGCCAAACAACAGGAAAATTTTGAAAAGCAAAAAGACGAGCTGGCAAAAAAACAAGCGGAGCTTGAGAAGCAAATAAAACCGGGGAAAGAAAAACCCATAGAAATGCAGGTGCCGAAAGCGGAAAGGGAACCCACAGCTGAAATCAAACTGCGCAAAATGATGGATGCCGCAAAACTGATCCTGCCAGCAATTGACAAGATGGCCGGGGAAGACCATTTGCAATGGTATTGGAATAACGGCCAGCCGAAGCCAGATGGAAAGGGAAATTATATTAAAAATCCAGCATATAATTACGAAACCGGCATGAAGGTTGAAAACGCCAGTAATAAAGTCATTGAAACCGCATTATATTATGCATACCAGGTTTTGAATGACACAACCGCGGATGCCAGTCAAAGAGAACAAGCAGGTGATTTGATAAGAGTTCTGGTTGAAGGAGGCGAAGAAATAAATGGTAAAATCTCCCGCGGACTGCTCGCTGCTTATGGGCCAAAGGGTGAGTTAAGTGATGCGGGGATATACGAGGCGTTAAACCAACAGTTGAGAGACGCCAAGGGCAAGATTGAACTTAACCCGCCTTCAAGGAGCACTGATGGCGATGATAAGGTGCGAATTAGTATGGCAACTAGCTACAGGTATTTGACCGCGGATATAAAGTATGATCATTACAAAGGACTCGCGAATACAAGTACAACATCTCCTAAGGCAGGATTAGAGCATTGGATATCAGCAAAAGGCGGTTCAAACTAGGCGATAATGAAATCACCGTTTTTTCAAACCCCCCGGTCGCTCGGGGGTTTTGGTTTTTAGACCTTTACCGATAGCAGTTTATTTTCTGCCGATTAAAGTTATTGAGAGGTAACTTTGCTTTGTCCTTGACAATGTGCAGTCTGGCATATACAATATTTATATGGTCAAATGGTTTAAAAGGTTGGAAGGTTTTGCCTGGGATGAAGCGAACCGAGATAAAAATTTGCTGAAACATAACGTCAGTTTTAAGGAATGCGAAGAAGCCTTTGCCGATTTACAGAAAAAATTATTTAGCGATCAGCAACACTCTTCTCAAGAAAAAAGATATTTACTATTTGCTAAAACCGAAAAACAAAGACATTTATTAATCGCTTTTACAATTCGTAAATCCCATGTGCGGGTTATTTCTGCCCGTGATATGAATAAAAAGGAAAGGAAAATATATGAAAAAGCCCTTGAAAATTCCTAAATTCAAAAATGAAGACCGAGAACGCGAGTTTTGGTCCAAAATAGATTTAAGCGACTATCTGGAGCCGAATGATTTAGCTGACGTTTCATTTCCCAACCTCAAGCCCAGCACGCGCTCTATTTCTTTGCGCTTGCCCGAATATGTTATTGCTAGAACAAAAGAGAAAGCCAATGCCCTTGACATTCCATACCAGACGTTAATGAAACAATATATTGCTCGGGGCGCTTTAAAATAGAAAAGATTATAGGTTTAAAATATAAAATTCCTGCTTGAATGGAGCAGGGATTTTTGAAACATCAAAAAACTTGAGCCTTCAGGCGATTGGCAGGCGGGTGGGGGCGACAGAAATCCCGCACCTTTCCAGAAAATCCCGCGGAAGGTGCGGGATTTATCACCCTCCCCTCGCTCCTCCCATCGGAAGGGAGGGGAATGAGAAGTGCAGGTGGATCAGATTCTGCGCGGGGATTGATTTATTCACCAAAATGATATATATTTAGGTTAGTTAATTCACCAAAGTTTATGCTTATTAAACGAAAAATCCAGGAGAGTATTGAAAAAAATCTCTTCAAACGGAAAATCATTATTATTTACGGGGCCAGGCAAGTCGGGAAAACTACCTTGGTAAGGCAGATTTTGAAAAAACGCCCGGAAAATTCTGTTTATCTAAATTGCGATGAGCCGGACATTAGGGCGGCGTTTGCCGGCAAAACCTCAACGGAGTTAAAGGCTTTTTTAGGCGGCGCAAAGCTGGTAATTTTAGACGAAGCCCAAAGAATCAAGGATATCGGGCTTACGTTAAAATTGATGACCGACAGCTTTCCGAAACTTCAGATTATCGCCACCGGCTCTTCATCCTTTGATTTATCAAATAAAATCATAGAACCTTTAACCGGCAGAAAATACGAATTTTATCTGTATCCGCTGTCCTTGGAAGAATTGGCGCAAACCTACACCGCGCTCGAGGTTGACCGTCTGCTGGAGCAAAGAATTGTGCTTGGCATGTATCCGGAAATCGTTTTCAGCGGCAGGGACGCGGAAGGCAAGCTGAAAAGCATCGCGCAAAGCTATTTGTATAAAGATATATTGCAGTTCCAGAATATTAAAAATGCAGAAGCTGTGGAAAAGCTGCTGCAGGCATTGGCTCTACAAATAGGCAACGAAGTCTCCTATAATGAATTGGCGCAAATGACAGGCATAGACAAAAATACCGCGGCCAGCTACATCCGGGTTCTTGAACAGGCATTTGTGATTTTCCGCCTCGGGCCTTTTAGTCGAAATTTAAGAAACGAGCTCAAAAAACTTCGCAAAATTTATTTTTATGACACAGGAGTTCGCAACGCGTTGATAAATAATCTTAATCCGTTAAATTTGCGGCAGGATACCGGGGCATTATGGGAAAATTTCATAATAAGCGAAAGAATAAAGCGCAACCGCAATCATAATGTAGAAAAGAATATCTATTTTTGGAGAACCAGGGAGGGCAAGGAAATTGATTATGTGGAGGAGAGCGGGGGACAGATCGGCGGCTATGAAATCAAGTGGAAAAACGACACATACAAAGCCCCAAAATTATTTATGGAAACTTACCCCGGTAGTACTGTGAAGCTAGTGAATAAAAAAAATTATCGAGATTTTTTGATTTAGCAAAAAAATTTGCAACTCCCGATTGCTCGGGGGTTATGGATATGAAGTCGTCTGGAAATTTTCGCATACCCGCCGAATGGGAGCCGCACGAGGCTGTGTGGCTGGCTTGGCCGTATGACAAAATCTCGTTCGGGTCACTCAATCGCCGGAACCATGAATTTGATCCGGGGTTGCTGCCCCGGGTGGAGCAGCGGTTTGCGGAAATAATCGCGGAGTTGGCAAAGGGAGAGCGGGTGGACATTTTGATTCGCGACCTCTCCCGGCCTCCGGCCACCCTCCCCCCCGGCCTCGCCAAGCGCAGCGGGGCGGGCACGCCTGGGGAGGGAAATAACATTCGATTCCACGAAGTGGACTATGCGGATGTGTGGACGCGGGATTATACGCCAAGTTTTGTGATACAAGACCTCATCCCAGCCCCCTCCTTTGCAAGGAGAGGGAGTAAAATCCAAGCCGTAAAATGGGAATATGATGCTTACAGCAAAAAATTTCCGGATCTTCTCAAGGACAATGAGATATTTAACCCCTCTCTTTCCCCCCTTAATCTAAGGGGGGATGAAGGGGGGTTATTGCGTGAAATTGAAATTTTAAAACCTGGTATTGTTATGGAAGGCGGAGCCATCGAGGTCAACGGCCAGGGCATTCTTTTGACAACAGAGCAGTGCCTCTTGAAGCGCAACCCCAATCTCTCCAAGCGAGACATTGAAAAGGTTTTCGAGGCGTATCTGGGAATCAAAAAAGTCATCTGGCTGAAACAGGGGATAGTAAATGACCACACTGACGGGCATATTGACGAGCTCGCAAAATTTGTGGCTCCGAATAAAATCGTGTGTGCCTTTGAGGAAGACTCGAATGATCCAAATTACCAGGTTTTAAGTCAAGCCTTCGAGGTTCTCAAAATTTTTTTTGAAGTGATCAAACTGCCCATGCCGCATTTGACCTATCACAATGGCCAAAAAGCCCCGGCTTCGTATGTGAACTTTTTTATTGCGAACAAAGTCGTTCTGGTGCCGACTTTCGGTGATCCCAATGATGACAATGCCTTGGAAATTATTGGCAAGCAATTTCCCGAACGTGATATACTAGGCATTGATAGTACGGAAATAATTTACGGCGGCGGTGCGATCCACTGCGCCACCCGCGAACAGCCCGCCGCTTGACAATATATACAAAGTATATATAATGTATATATAATAATTAAATCAAAATTGATGACCACCCAATTAATGGTAAAAATTGACGCAGGCTTAAAAGAAAGAGTGGCCAAAAAGGCCAAGGCTCATGACATGACTCTTTCAGACTTGGTCAAAATGGCGTTGCGGGCTTACGACGAAGATCGGATTGAACCAGGTATTATGCTGGTGCCCGAGCGCTTTAATGCCAAAACCAGAAGGGAAATAACGAAAGCCCTCAAGGACATTAAGTTCGGACGCAACCTCTCTCCCCGCTTCAATAATCTTGAGGAGGCCATAAATTATTTGGACGATTTGAAATAGATGGTAATTTCGTACCATAAAATTTTTCAAAAAAAATTTTCCAGACTTGACAAAAAGATAAAAACGGCCTTTAAAATCAAGCTAGCTTTATTTTTAGAAAATCCCCGCCACCCGCTGTTGCGCAATCATTCTGTGGAGAAAGCGTTTCCCGGTTGTAGAAGTTTGAATATCACCGGTGACTATAGAACGATTTTCCGAGAAAGCACTGCGAGCATTGAATTTATTAATATCGGGACCCATTCCCAGCTTTATAGGTAATTAAATTCCGCCGCAAGCATCCCTGCGCCACGAGAGAAGCGCCTGTGGTATAATTAAACGGCATTTTCATCCTCTCCGATGTCGGAGAGGATTGAGGTGAGGTAGCGAAGTTTGCACAATTGGCAGGGTCCGTAACCTCACCCTTAACCCTCTCCCAATATGGGAGAGGGAATAAATACCCATGACGAACCTTCCGACTCTAGATTTCATTCTAAAAAATTACAAAAATTTCAACTCGCGCGCTCTCAAGGACGCGACAGTGGCTTATTGGCAGCATATTCAAAAAGGCGGCAAGATGCTCTGGGCCGTGGCGGGCGCTATGTCTTCGGCGCAGTTAGGGATCTCGCTCGCGCCAGCGATACGCGCGGGTCTCGTGCATGCCCTGTCAGTCACGGGCGCCAATCTCGAGGAATCGCTCTTTCGCTTGGTCGCGCACAAATCCTACAAAGATTTCCCTGAATATCGCTATTTCCGCAAACAAGACGATAGCCAAATTCTCGCAGAGCGCATGCGCCGCGTCACTGACACCAGCATTCCGGAGGATGAAGCGTTCCGTGCTGTGGAAAAATACATTGTGCCAATGTGGACCGAAGCCACCAGATCTGGCACGCGCAAATTTTGGCACGAATATTTCTACGAGCTTATCCAAAAACTTGACCCCAAACTCTATGAAGGCAATCCGAATGAATGTTGGCTCCTCGCTGCCGCGCAAAAAAATCTCCCGATCGTGGTTCCCGGACACGAAGATTCAACCTTTGGCAATATCTTTGCGTCGTACGTAAAAACCGGGGAAGCGAGCGCGGCGATTGTGAAATCTGGGATAGAATATATGGCCAATTTCTACGACCAGTATCAGGAACTATCGACTGGGCAGGGGATTGGCTTTTTTCAGATCGGCGGCGGCATTGCCGGTGATTTTCCGATCTGCGTGGTGCCCTCCATCAAATACGACCTCAAGCAAGAGGTGAAACCCTGGGCGTATTTTTGCCAGATCTCTGACTCCACAACTTCGTATGGCTCCTATTCAGGCGCCACACCCAATGAGAAAATTACCTGGGACAAGCTCACGGCCGATACTCCCATGTACGTCATTGAATCGGACGCCACCATTGTCGCCCCACTCATGCTCACCGCTCTCCTGGAAGTTGCAGAGCACCCCCAAGAAGCCAAAATTTTGATTTGACGCGCGGCCAAGGTTTTGGTATGCTCACAAATCGTACTTTTTGTGCGTTTATTTTAGATTGATTTAAGATTTGTTCGATTTAATCCGACTTTTTTGACGAAAACCACAGTTGCAGTAATAGGACTCGGGTATGTTGGACTCCCCTTGGCGCTTCTCGCTTCGAAGCGGGGTTTTCGAGTTGTCGGAATAGACCTCAACAAAAAACGCGTTGCGCAAATCAATGCGCGCAAGAGCCCATTTCGGGACAAAGAAATAGTCAAGGTTTTGAGTGGCGCGAAAAATTTACGCGCCTCAACCGATTTTGCTGACATTGAGCAAGCTTCGGTAGTCACGATTTGTGTGCCAACCCCGGTTCATGGCAACTCGCTTCCTGATCTCCGATCTGTGATTTCGGCCTGTCTCAATATTAGCCAGCATCTCCAGAGAGGCCAGCTGATCATTCTTGAATCCACAGTCAACCCCGGAGTCTGTGAAGAGGTTGTCATTCCGACGATTGAAAAGACCTCTGGCCTGCGCGCGGGAAAAGATTTTTATGTTGCGCACTGTCCGGAACGGATCAATCCTGGAGATCGAAACTGGAATGTGCAGAACATTCCCCGCGTTGTGGGGAGTCTGGATGCCGCCAGTCTTCGCAAAGCTCTGTCGTTCTATCGCCGCTTAGTGGCTGCAAAGATTACACCCATGGGTTCGCTCAAAGAAGCGGAAGCCGTAAAAATCGTGGAAAACTCTTTTCTATGAAACCTGGTAGCCTCAATATCCTTATCACTGGCGGTGCTGGATTCATCGGTTCAAATCTATCAAGATCGCTGCTCAAATCAGGACACCGTGTGACCGTAATCGACAACCTCGTCACCGGGCGCAAGTCCAATGTTGCGGACCTCGCGGGCAACTCCAATTTTACCCTGTCCGTAGGTGACATTTCCGATAAGGCCGCGCTCAGGCAATTCAGTTCGCCCAGAGCCGAACCATTTGACCGAATCTATCATTTAGCGTGTCCGACTGGCGTCCCCAACATTGAGCGGCTTGGCGAAGAAATGCTCCGGGCGTGTTCATACGGGACTTGGAATGTTTTGGAACTCGCAGCGCGCCACCGCGCTCGGGTTTTGGTGGTGAGCTCCTCGGAAGTCTACGGGGATCCCGAAGTCTTTCCGCAAAGCGAATCCTATGCCGGAAATGTTCATCCTCACGGCTGGCGGGCCAATTACGAAGAGGGCAAACGGTTTACCGAAACCCTAGCATCTTGGTATGGTAGAAGCAAAGGGCTCGATGTCCGCACTGTCCGACTGTTTAATGTGTATGGTCCGGCCATGGCCTGGGAAGATTTTCGGGTGATACCGCGGTTTGTGAGCCAAGCGCTCTCTGGCGATCCACTCACGATCCATGGCGATGGCAGTCAGCGGCGTACGTTTTGTTATGTGTCGGATCTGATCGCAGGCCTGGAACTCATCCTGGAAAATGGCCAGTCGACTGAAATTTATAATTTGGGGGGACATGAGGAGCTAAGCATCTTGGATGTGGCGTACCTGGTGCTCAAATTGACGAATGGTGGTACGATAGATAAAGATCGCATTTTATTTACTGCCCGACCGTCGCATGATCATGGATCACGAGTGCCTGATTTGCGGAAAATCCATTCGCTCGGGTGGAAACAAACGTTGGGCTTTGAGGAAGGTCTTCAAAAAACCATTACCTACTTTGCTAAAATTGAGATGTCCAAATCTCTGCCGCATGTTTTATCGACTCATAACAAAAAATAGACTCCCAATTTATGACTGTTTTTGATCTTCCTCCCTGGCTATTCGCTCTGCCAGCCGTTTGGGGAGTAAATTTTATTTTTTGGGGAACCGTGGGCCTGTTCCGGGCAGTTCATGACTGGCTATTGCAGCGCGCGGCTCCGCTCTCCCGCACCCAGGAAAAAAAACTCGTGGGTCCTATGTCAAAAAACGAGGTCGTGGCGGTCGTGCCGGCTCACAATGAATCCCTGGTGATCGCGAGCACTCTTGACTCCCTACTGCGCCTTTTGCCAGCGAGTAATATTTTTGTGGTTTCCGACGGGTCCACTGACGACACCGCATCCCGGGCCCGCGATCGCGGCGTCGCCGTTTTGGAGCTCGAGAAAAGCCACGGCAAAGCAGGCGCGCTGCAGGCTGGTCTCGAGCATTTTTCGCTACTCCAGAATTTTTCCGCAGTATTGTTCGTGGACGCGGACACAGTGCTCAAGGAGGATTATCTAGAAAATGCTCTCCCGTTCTTTCGCGATCGCCGGGTGGTGGCGATAGCGGGATACGCCCGCACTCTCTGGCAGCCACGGAAAATGTCCTGGGTCCAGCGATTTATCATTCTCCATCGCGACCGCGTATATTTTTTGAGTCAAACGCTTCTCAAATTCGGCCAGACTTGGCGGCACACCAATGTGACCAGCATTGTCCCGGGTTTTGCCAGCATTTATCGCAGTTCAGCCCTCGCTAAGATAAACCTCAACCCGCCAGGACTCGTGATCGAAGATTTCAACATGACTTTTGAAATCCACCACAAACATTTGGGTCTCGTAGCTCATCATCCGCGCATCACGGGCTATACCCAGGATCCGGACAATCTGCGCGATTATCGCAGGCAAATCGCCCGTTGGAATCTCGGGTTCTGGCAGACTGTCAGGTTGCATGGATTTTGGCCGAGCAAATTTTGGGCGGCTCTAGCTTTGCTTTTGACCGAGGTTAGCCTCTCGAGCGTGCTCATCTTGATGCTGGCCGCTACTCTGATTACATGGTTTACGGTGAATCTCGGGCTGATAATTTTTGGGGGAGCGTTGCCGTCATGGTTTCTGGAGCTTGCCACTCTCTTTAGCGGAAGACGGTTGCCAAATCTGTTTCTGTATGGCGTATTTTTGCCTGACTATTTGCTCGCTATCGTGGCCGCATTTGTCATGCGCAGGCCGCAGTACCTGCTGGTGGGGCTGGGATCATTTTTAATGCGCGTGGTTGATTCGCTGTCCTTTATAGCAGCCATCCCGCGGGCATTTTTCGTAAAATCCTCGGGCCAGTGGACGAGCCCCACGAGACGGTAAATTATTATGCGTGATATAATGATTACAAAATTTTCTAATCAAGGAGAACAAAAAATGGATCTGCGAAAAATTTTGCACCCTTATGTTGCATTCCTAGTGCTCGTTGTGGCTGCGGCTTCGATCGGCACGTATCTTGCCGTGAAAATCCAGCAGAGTTCAGGAGATATATATTTTGCAAGCGAGGCTGTGCTCGGCTGGCGCAAGTATTCGGGCAAGCCGCGAACAACCCCGCCGCCTGCCCCAACTCCACCACCTGCTCCAGCGCCAAGTCCGACGCCAACCCCTGTCCCATCACCAACCACTTCGCAGTATCCTCTTCATACTGGCATCACCGCCACTGTGTTTTGGGTGGGCGAGCCGGTCGGCGGGGGGTCTTCGGAGAACAATGAGCTCTCGGCTTGGGATGATGCATGGCAAGCGCATTACGGCGGCTATGATGATTATATGAATCGCAATGGATATTTTCCGGCCGGCTTTACTCCAAAAGAAAATCCGTTTTATCTCGACCTGCCTTACAACGATTTTACGGATGCCGGTAACCGCAAATCGAGTGCCATGACAGTCGTGCCATGGGCTAAGGAAAAAACTTGGGGTTCGCTCGAATCAATGATGAAAAACCACTGGGTGAAACTTATTAGAAACGGCGTGACTTGTTATGGCCAGATTGAAGATGCCGGACCGTATCAATATGACGACTATGCTTATGTGTTTGGGTCTGCGACAACCAAGCCGAAGAGCACTCTTGCCAACAACGCGGGTCTCGACGTATCGCCGGCTCTGCGTGACTGCCTGAAATTTACAGGTCTCAATAACGCGGACAACAAGGTGGATTGGCAATTCGTTAACGCGGCCGATGTGCCAGCGGGACCTTGGACGAAAATCATCACCACCTCCCAAATCTACTGGCCATAATCTGGGAAAAACCAATTTGACAGGTTTTCTCGGCTCATGCATAATCAGATATTGAACTTATTTTCCAGCTTACTTTTTTCATTAAAATTTACATTAAAAAACAAGAGTCTATGCAAAAGCGTAATCTTTTAGGGGATATTGTAGCCAAATCATTAACAATTTCCTTGCTGGTTCTATCCTGGCCGGCCGGTTTTGGTGCGGCAGCTACTGTGGATCCGCTCAACAATCCGTCTTTTGAAGATGTCGGGGTGACTCCTGACCAAGCCTTTGATTGGCAGCAAATCGGGTTTGGGGATGGTTACGCGCGAGTCTCCACCACAGCCCGCACTGGCACCTGGTCCTTGAAACTGACTCGCGCCGATAATATTGGATATGCGGGAGCGTTTCAGAGGCTCGATTTCCAGCAAACTGCTCCGAACCCCGTGTTTATCGGCGGATATGTCAAGGGTGACAATATTGTGAATTCAGTCGGCGGTTTTTTCGGTGCAGGTCTTTATTTGGAGATTCATCTCATGAATGGCGCTACGGTTTACTGGAATACGATTGGAAGCTATGGCACGTTTGATTGGCGACGGATCGGGTTTAATACAGGAAACATGACTCCGACGGGGTCACTCATTGACTATATTTTTGTGGTGCCACTTCTGGGACTCGCATCCGGTACAGCATATTTCGACGACCTTACGGTCTCCGAGCAAATCCCGACGCAAGGGGCGGTGACCCTGATGTTTGACGATGGAGGAGCGACCACCTATACCGAAGGCAAGAAACAGTTGGATCGCTATGGTTATAAAGGATCCGCTGCTGTCGTTTCCAATTGGGTGAATACCCCTGGGTATGTGACCTCCGCGCAGCTCGCGGCCATGCAAGCTGCGGGCTGGGAAATCGTGGGGCACACCTTCAACCACGAAGACATGACTCTCATGACCGAGGCAGAGCTCGAGGCTGACCTAACTGGTTCCAAAGCCGCGCTCGAAGCCATGGGACTTGTCATCAAAAATCATGCTTTGCCGTTTGGCGCGTACAATGCGAACGTCATGGCCACGGCTGCGAAATATTACCAATCGTCACGCGCGTTTGAGACTGGCCTCAACCCCCAGGGTACTTATCCCTTTGAGGTAAAGGTGCAGGGCATGATAAACAGCACCACTTTGAACCAAGTGAAAACGCTCCTCGAGCAAGCGAAAGATCAAAAACGCTGGCTCGTGCTTGTGTTTCATGATATAGCAAGACGCGGCGATGACCAGTATCATACCCAGCCTGCGCAACTCAGTAACATGCTCAAAGCCGTCAAGGCCTCGGCCTTGCCAGTTGTGACCTATGATCAGGGCCTCACAGCGTTTGGCGTGGCTCCATAAATATTCAATGTGGGACACAGCGTGTTTGAACAAACGCAATCTAATATGAAGTATGCAGTTATGCTTTCGATTACTACTCTGGCGTTGTCCTTTGTGCCAATGGGGAGTGCTCGAGCAGCCTCTGCAAACCCTGGGCTCAATCCATCCTGCGGCCTGGATATTGCGCTTGCGATCGACTCTGCGGCTGGCATTGATACGTTTGAGCTTGATGAACTCAAGACCTCGTTTAAGGCCTTTGCCGCGAGTCTCCTTCCTGGCACAGCGTCCCAGATTGCGATCATTGATCTGGATGCCCAAGGTACGGTTTTGCAAAGCCTGACTCCTGATTTGTCTCTTGTAAATGCAGCCATTGATGCCTTGAGCAACGAGCAGGATGTCCAAGCCACAAACTGGCAGGATGCGCTCGCAAAAGCGCAAAGCGTTTTTCCGGGCAATGCCTCTGCTCCCAACCTCATCATTCTCGCCACGGATTTCAATCCTTACTTCACAGGCAATCCGGGTGTGTTGACCACAGACGCGGCCGCTCTGGCGGATGCAGTGGTAGCAGCTGACGCGGCCAAAACCGCTGGCACCAGGGTCGTGGCTCTCGGCATTGGCGATGAAATAGCGCTTGCCAATTTGCAAGCTATTTCCGGGGTCTCGGTGAACACTGGGGCTACATCCGATGTCCTGACTTCGGTTTTCCAGACTCTGGAAACCGATCCGCAGCAGCTGCTTGCGGATGTTTCCGCGTATGCTGGGGCTCTGTTGCCGACTGCTTCCGGAGCTTGTCCGACCACCATCACCATAAACAAAGTGATTGACCAGGATGGCAATGTGGCCACTACCGCTGACCAAACCCCTGGCGCCAATTGGCAATTTACACTCGGCACAGCGCAGTACCTAACTGACACCGCCGGCACCACTGGCCCGATTACGGTTCAGCCTGGAACTTATCCGATCACGGAAACCGCGCAAACCGGTTTTCAGCCAATCAGTTCACAGTGCACAGGTGACCAGGTTGCGTCAGCGGTCACCATTGCCAACGGGCAAAACCTGACCTGTATTTTTTATAATCAGCCTCTCGGAAAAATCATTATCACCAAAGACGTTATTCCCGATGATGCGCTCACATCCTTTGGTTTCACAGCAGCCTACGATGCGGACGGCTTTGCCCTCTCGGATGGCCAGTCAAACGATTCTGGCTATATCCCTTCGGGAACCTATTCTGTTTCCGAAACAGAAAACTCTGCGTATACCACAGTGGCGACTTGCGATGATGGGAGTCCTATTTCCGCGATCTCACTCGCGCCGGGGGAAACTGTGACGTGCACATTCACGAACACCGGCAAAGATGGCGGCATCACTATCGTGAAACAAACCACGCCAGCCAATTCAGACGCATCCTTCTCATTTGATCCTTCCTGGAGCGAGGACAGCTTTGCGCTCAAGGACGGCGAGAGCCACAACACCCAGCTTGCGCCCGGGATTTACGTTGTGGCTGAAACTGACATTCCCACTGGTTGGACCTTGGCGAGCGCGATATGCACCAATGAAAACGGCAATGAATTTCCCCCGGATAATATTTTCCTTAATCCGAATGGTTCAGTCACCTGTGTGTTTCAAAACACTTTTGCTGACCAGGGCGGTTCAGATGAGGGCGGTTCGTCCGAAGATCCGGGTGATACGTCGCAGAGGACGACTTCTGTTTCGAGCGATAGCGGGGGCGGTGGGGGATCAGTGGTTTACAATTTTGCGAACCCAGACAGCGGCACATCCGGAAATACCTCTGGTGGCCAGGTTGCTGGCGCGCAAACCGCAGGTAATAATACATATTTGAGCGAAGGCATTGGCGGAGCAGGGGATTATCTCACCTACACGAGTCCTAGTCTGACACCAGCCGTCGGGGGCGCAGAGAATCTACCCCGAACCGGAGCCTCTCCCATTATCCCTTTCATTTTGGCAATAGTAATGTCAATCATAATTTTTTCCCCAGGTTATCTAGGCTTTTTCCCCAGGAAATTCACATAGGGGCAAACTCGGACAGAAATCCCAAGTCTTTTAAATGCAAAAGCCAGCACGTCGAAAAATACTGGTTTTTTTGTTGCCTTGACACGCGCGTATTTTTTTGTTATAGTTTTTAGTTATTGACGGGTCAGAACTGTTTTTACTTTTTTAGTTGAATAATATAATCTAAAAGCCATGGCATTGAAACGACAAATTATCCCAGTCAGCGATCAAAATCTGTCCCTCGGCAATCAAACCCAGGGCAAAGCACCAGACCTCGATGAAGAGCTCGCGATCATCAGTCTAATCGAGTCTCTGGTGGAACGGGCTTATACTGTGCGCGCTTCGGACATTCATTTTGATCCGGAAGGCGATCGCGTCAAAGTGAGATTTCGTATTGACGGGGTATTGCAAGACATCCGGGAACTCTCCAAGAAAAGCCATGAAGAGGTGATCACTCGCATCAAGGTTCTCTCGCGCCTCCGCACCGATCAACACCAGACCCCGCAAGACGGTCGGTTCCGTTGCCTTGTGGATGAGGGACCGATTGATGTGCGGGTCTCCATCATGCCGACCTATTACGGCGAAAACGCGGTGTTGCGATTGCTTGCCGATACAGAAGCTGAATTTTCGTTTGCCAACCTCGGTTTCAGTCCCGAGAATCAGCAAAAACTCGTTGCCGCGATCAAACGTCCGTACGGCATGATTTTAGTCACGGGTCCGACGGGAAGTGGCAAAACCACTACTCTTTACACTATCATCAAACAACTCAACAGCCGCGACACATCAATTATCACTATCGAAGACCCGATCGAATATTCTCTTGCTGGTATCAATCAGATCCAAGCCAATCCAGCAACTGGTCTGACGTTTGCGACCGGCCTGCGGTCCATTCTCCGCCAAGACCCGAACATTATCATGGTTGGGGAGATTCGCGACAGCGAGACCGCGGGTCTCGCGGTAAACACTGCGCTCACTGGCCACCTGCTGCTTTCGACTTTGCACACCAATGATGCGGCGACCACGTTGCCGAGACTCCTCGATATGGGCGTGGAGAATTATCTCATCGCCTCCACAGTCAATTTGGCCATTGGCCAGCGTTTGGTGCGGAAAATTTGCGTGTCGTGTAAGACTGCGCACAAACTCACAGTAGCGGAGCGAAAAAGCTTCGAGGGGATTTTTCCGGACGAATATTTGGCTAAAAATGCTAAATACTTTGAGGGTAAAGGCTGTGAGGATTGCTCCGGAACAGGCTACAAAGGACGCATCGGCATCCAGGAGTTGATCGTGGTCGACAACCAGATCCGCGAGGCGATCCTGAAAAAAGTGGCGGCCGACGAGATGAGGCGAATCGCGATAGGCAGCGGCATGGTGCCAATGTTTGAAGACGGCCTCAAAAAAGCGCTGGACGGCACTACCACCCTAAGCGAAGTCCTGCGCATGCTCCATGACTAACTTGAAGCTCCGGTTTAGCTACGGCCTGTCCCTGCAGGATCAGATTTTGTTTGCCAAAAGGCTGTCCATGCTTGCCAAATCTGGAGTGACTTTGCTCGAAGGCCTGCAAATGTTGGCGCGCCAGGCTCATTCGGGATCCAGTAAACGAGTTTTTGAGTTTATGGCCAGGGATTTGGAGCATGGTTTGTATCTTCATCAGAGCATGAAGAAATTAAAACACGTGTTCGGGGATTTTTCGATGAACCTGGTGCGGGTCGGGGAGTTAACCGGATCGCTTCCGGAAAATCTTGAGTACCTCGCAGTGGAGCTCAAGAAAAAACAAGATCTCCGGCGCAAGGTTATCGGCTCGCTCATTTATCCTGTGATCATTGTGATTGCAACCCTAGGGATCGGGACTTTGTTGATCGCTTACGTGTTCCCGAAAATATTGCCAATTTTCAAAAGCCTCAATTTCGATTTGCCGTGGAGCACGCGAGTCTTGATTTTTGTGAGCGATTTGATTTTGCATCACGGCTTACTGATTTTTATGGGACTGGTCTTGCTCACTGTTATTTTTCTCATATCACTGACGATTCGCAAGGTGCGCTTGGCCATCCATCACATCATGCTGCGCCTCCCGATTTTCGGCAAATTGGCCCAAACTTATCAAATGGCCAATTTCACCCGAACCTTGGGTTTGCTGTTGCGCTGTGACGTGATGATCGTAGATGCGACAGTGATTATGGCTGAAATCACGAACAATCTCGTGTATCAAAAGCAGTATTATATCATCTCGGAGAACCTCAAATCCGGCCAGCCCATCTCCGCCCACCTACATAAAAAAACCCGGTTGTTTCCGCCGATCATGTCGCAGATGGTTAGCGTGGGCGAAACCGCCGGCAATCTTTCGGATACCCTCGCGTACCTCGGCGAAATGTACGAGGCAGAGCTTGATGACGCGACAAAAAATCTTTCGACTGTCATCGAGCCGATTCTCATGATCTTCATGGGCGTTCTCGTCGGGTTCATTGCGCTTTCTATCATCACCCCGATTTATGGCGTTGTCCAAAACATCCATCCATAATGAATTAACCCTCCCCACGCGTGCCTGCCCGCCGTATTGGAGGGGGGAGGGATTAAGGGAGAGGTCGCTGATTTATTCCCTGCCTCTAACGGGGCAAGCCGGTTTCACGCTCACAGAGATTTTAGTGGTTCTGGGCATCATTGTGCTTATCGCGACGTTCGGTCTGATTGTCAGCTTGGATGTATATAAAAGTTATGCGTTTCGCTTGGAAAGAAGTATCATCGTCAGCACTCTGCAGAAAGCCCGCAGCCAATCTTTGAACAATATCAATCAGGTGAGGCATGGTGTGCGTTTCCAGACTAGCCCTCTTGCGTATGTGCTGTTTGAATGTCCTTCAGGAACTCCGCAATGCAAAAGCTACACTGCCAGCGCTTCAGACCTTGTGATACTATCTTCCTACAGCGTTTCTATTGATAGTCCGACACTGCCTTTTGACGTAATTTTTGATCAGTTAAGTGGGGACTGTGTTGTTTCTACAGGCGCAAATGCATTTAATTGTGATCCAGTAAATCAACCAATAAAAGTTAGTAGCGGCAATCAATCGTTTAACATTACAGTAAATAGCGCAGGCCAGATTAACTGGTAGGCCCAGCACCACTTTACCACTTTTCAGGGATTAAATTACGTTTTATAAATCATAGATATGCTAAAATTTATTTCGCGAAAAAAATTATATCAATATAAAAAGTGGTGCTGGGTAAAGAATCAGCGAGGCATCGCGACTCTGGAAATTATGATTGCCTTGGTTTTGATAATTCTCAGCATCACTGCTGTGGCCCCCTTGGTATTTGTCGGCCAGTCTACTTATGTGGATACGAATACTACGGATGAAGGAGTTTACTTGGCTCAACGAGCCTTAGAAGACGCCAGAGCTAAAGGCAGAGCTCATTTTGCTGACCTGATGTCTTCCTCGGATAGCGAAACAGTCGACGGTATTGTTTATGATAAAGATACTGAAGTTACTGTTGACCCTGATGATCCATTTAAGAAATGGGTAACAGCAACTGTGAGTTGGACCGAACAGGGAAGAAGTCAAGAAACCAAGTTGACGACTCTTGTTGCGAGTTGGCAGTCAGCGCTACGTGGAGACGAATGTCAGGCTCCCTCTGAATCAAATTGGGCGAATCCGAAAGTTTTTAATTCTGCTGCCAGCACAACGGACGATCTACATTCAGGTAATACGTTAACCAGTTTAGCAGTAAAAAAGCAGCATGTGTTTATTACAGCAAGCGGTCAAGATAACCTCGTACTTGGTGCGGGACATAATTTTTATTCAATTGATGTCAGCAATCCATCTTCTCCGGCTATAAATAAATCAACGGCACTTATTGGATATGAGCTAAATGCTGTTTCAATATCAGGAGACTATGCCTATGTTATGGGTTTCAACCATATGCCTTTTGGAAAAGTAGGGGAAGAACAAGGGGATGTATATTATCAAAATGGTTATGCATACGTTGGCATTAAACACGGTCAAACTATCGCAAATGGACAGTTTTATATTATTGATATAAGTAACGCGGATAATCCATCTGTAGTTTCAGGTTCAAAAATAAACTTACCCAGCGACCCAAAAATTCCAGTAGCTCACGCCAGTGACGAATTTATGATATTTGATGTTCATGATATACACAATCCAACTTTTGTCGGAGGGATTGCGAACCAAGGTATTTTTGGCGTTAAAGGTATAAATTCAATCCAAATTTATAATGATTTTGCAGTTATAGGCACAGAAAATGACTATTTAGTTGTGGTAGATATTACCGATAAATCTACTCCAAGTATGTCACTTGCAACATCATATAACGCTGGCTCACACGTTTATGGTTTATCTATAAACAATAAAGGAAGAATTTTAGCAGGCAATAAGGGGGATCTTATGATGCTTGATGCTACAGGACTGCCTTCCAGTGCAATAAGTGAAGTTGACAGACAAAATGTGCTTGGTGGTAACCAAAAAATAAGTGGATTAATGGGTTCTGGAGATTATGCCTTCTTAGGAATACAGGATCCGACTGCAACTTTTGCTGTAGCAAAGGTTGCAGAAAACGGAACCTTTATAGCACCAATACCATGGTCTGTACCATTAGCGTTTGGTGGTAACGGAGCTCCAAATGGAGGATTATCCTGTGCTGGTAATTTGGTCTATTTAGGATTATACCCTAGTAGTAATGACGTCTTGAAAATTATTGGGCCTGGACCCGGTGCGAAAATTTCCATCAGCCCAATTAGTTCAAATAAATTACCAGGTAGCTCGCAAGTATTAACTGCCCATGTAGAAATAAACCCTAGTTCTGGTTATGTGAACGCGCCAGACGGTACTACTATCAACTTCACCGAAACTGGATCAGCTACGCCAAATTCCGGAAGTTGCACAACATCTGGCGGCTCAGGTTCATGTACATTTACCATTAGTTCGGCAACTACAGGTAGTAGTACAGTAAATGCAACAGCTACGTTAATTGTATCCGGAACTTCGTTCACCCGAACGACAGATGGTACTGGTAGTAATAGCGGACCTGCAGCAGTTTCGTGGAAATATGCTCCAACTTTAGCTAACCAAATTCATAATTCAAGCCATGCTGACATTACGAATACAACTTTAACCTCTGATGCTACAATTCATGATTGGACCAAGGTTACAGGAAGTGGTCCCACCCCCCCCACAGACAATGTTGTATTTACTTTTTTCAGTAACACTAACTGTAGTGGTACCGGTTCAGCAGCTGGATCAAAGGGCATAGGCGCAGGTGGAATCGCACACCCTTCAAGCAATGAAAATTTATCTGTCAGCGGACCTTATTCGTTTAATGCTCATTATAACGGTGATGCGAACTATGCCGCTGCGGATACTTGCGCAACTGTTGCATTACAGAAGCAGACACCAACCGTGGCGACCCAAATTCATAATAGTGCGCACGCTGTTATAACCACAATTGTAAAAAACAATGATGTTCATGATAGTGCCACAGTTTCTGGAAGTGCCGGAATGCCAACAGGGAACGTGGACTTTACTTGGTTTACGAACGGGACTTGTACTGGAGGTTCGGGAGCCGGCAACAAGAATCTTAATGCTAGCGGAGTTGCCGATGGATCTGGAAACAAAAAACCAACAACCGCTGGTCAGTATTCGTTTAGGACTTCTTATAATGGCGACACGAAGTACGATCCCCAAGATGGACCTTGTGAGGTGTTAACCGTAACCAATTAATCATTCTATCAATCTAGGCGGGTAAGTTGAGGCTGAATGTCAGGTGAGTACCGGGAGGCAGATACACAGGTGAAATTTATCCAGCACCACTTTCCAGAATATTTTTTCGAATCGTTTTACTATCGATACACCAAACGCAACGATCCAAAAAGTGGTGCTGGATTTGCGACACTTGAGATAGTGATTGCGCTAGCTCTGACGATTTTGGGAGTTTCTTCTGCAACAATCATTTGCTTTAATGCGCAGAGTTTGATGGTTGATACAGAGTTGTCCCAGGATGCATTGTATAAATCACAGAAAACACTGGAAGCAGCAAGAGCAGCGGCCAAAAACGATTGGAGCAGTGTCGTTTCTAGCATCAGCACTGATGGCATATATACGGAAGAACTGGAAATTTCAGATGTGGATGAATTTTTGGAATCTATCACGGGCAAAGTCAGCTGGCAGGCAGAAGGTCAGACCCGGTCAGTGGAACTAACTACAGAAATTGCTGACCTAGACAGTGCTCTGGCCCAAGGTTCGTGTGACAGTGAAGCACTGGGAGATTGGACAGCTCCTACAAATGTGGCCATCGCCCTTAGTACCACTGGCCCAGTCACAGGAGTGGACGTGAAAGACGGAATCGCGTATGTCACAGCTGATGGCAACAGCACGCAGAAAGATTTTTTTGCCATCAATACGGCCTCCGGATCAGTGTTGTGGTCCATGAACACTGGACCCGGCCTCAAAGCCGTGAAAGTTTCTGGCAATTATGCATATGTGGCCAACTCCAGCATCACTGCCCAGTTGCAAGTTATTAATCTTTCCGCCCATAGTTATATTGGCTATAAACTTCCGGGTAGTAGCTCGGGCGACACAGCAAATACTCTGAATTATTATGACCACAAGATTTATCTCGGGATTCCGAAAAGCGCAATTGAAGAATTTCATATCATTGATGTGACGAGTAGCCCAAATGAAGTCGGCAAATGGGAATTTGATACTGGGATCAACGCGATTTATGTCAGCAGTGGGATAGCTTATGTGGCCACGCCAGATAATCAGGAATTGAAAATGCTGGATGTTCACGATCCGGCCAACATCAGTTTAATTGGCGGCTATGATGCTGTAGGCGGCTCTGGAAATGGTAAAAGTTTTGCCAGAAAAGGGCAGAGGTTGTTTCTGGGCAGAACTTTCGGCAATGATGAGCTGTATGTTCTGCATATCGGAGACTTGAGTCACGGGGCTGTGTCCAGCGCGAACATCAATAGCAGCGTGAATGGATTAAGTACGATTGGCAACTTGGTGTTTCTGGCCACGATTGATCCGTTGAAAGAGTTTCAGGTTTGGCAAGTGGCGGATGATGATTCCTCGTTTAGTTTCAAATCAAGTTTGGATCTGCCGGCGAAAGCCACGGCTATTGACTGCGAGGGCCAGACAGTTTACGTTACTACAGAAGACCCGACCCATGGGTTGTATATAATAAGTTCAAATTAAAAAATTCCTCCCCTGGAATAGGAGGGGAATCAAAACTCTTATGACTGATTCCAAAGGCTTTACTTTAATAGAAACTCTCTTGTACATCGGGCTTTTTGCAATTGTCATTGGCGGCGGGATGGTGGCTGTGTATCAGATTATTCAAAGCACAGATGCCAATAACAACCTGGTGATTGTGCAGGAAGAGGCAAATTTCTTGCTGCGGAAAATCAATTGGGCTTTGACTGGCGCCACAGCGATCACAACGCCAACTGCTTTGCTAAAGTATTCAGATGCAACTTTACAAATTACGAAAAACGCAACTGAATACATTTTCGATTTATCATCCGGAAACTTAACCCTAAAACAGGGTGTGGCCGGGACAGCTTTGTCTCTGAATAGTGCAAATGTCATAGTCTCACTGACCGCGGGAAAACATTTGTTCCAGCGCACAATCGTATCAGGCCATCCAGACGCGATCACTGCCGCATTCACTCTGACTTCTGCCCTGGCCGGTAGTAACAATACCGAAAACTTCTCCACCACTAAGTATTTGAGGAAATGAAAAACTTACAACTTACAGCTTACAACTTACAGCTGGAGTCCGGCTTCATCGCCCTCATGTCTGCCATAGTGATTTCTGTCATGCTTCTGGCCATTACTCTCGCCCTGGGCTTTAGCGGATTTTTCGCTAGGTTCAATGTCCTGGATTCAGAATCCAAGGAACGCAGTTCAGCCCTGGCCGAAGCTTGCGGAGATAGCGCCATTTTGAAAATATCGCAGGACGGAGCTTATGCTCCCAGTCCAGTATTTGATTTTACTACTCAAACGGGAGGCGAGAGTGTGTCTGTAGACACTGATTCTTGCACTATTGCATCTGTTGACTCCTCCGGATCACAGAAAATTATCAAAACCCAAGCCAATTTCAACAAAGCATATACTAATTTAAGAATTGTAATTGACACGACTGATTTTACTATTGTTTCCTGGGATGAATGCGCGAATTTGACTGCCACTGTGGCCTTTTGCTAAGATTCCTCGGATATGCTATAACTAACATTACCCTACAAAAGGTCGATCCCGCCGCTTGCGGACAAGGTAATACTCTAAAATAAATAATTAACTAAGTCAATATTCTATGAATAAAATGATTAAATCTCTTAATAAGAATCAATCAGGATTTACCCTTATCGAAATCCTAGTTGTTATCGGCATCATTGCGATTCTGGCCGCCGTGGTTTTGATTGCCATCAACCCAGCACGGCAATTCGCCCAAGCTCGTGATGCGGAACGAAACAGCGAATTGAATTCGATCCTAAATGCCATCGGTCAGAAGCTCGCAGACAGCAAAGGAGTGTTTGCTGACTGCCTGGCAGGGATCTTGACTTCAACCAGTACGATTTATATGGATGGATCCGGTGGAGCAGGAACTGTAAATTTGTCCTGTCTCGCTCCAACCTATATGTCGGCTTTACCTGTTGATCCAGCAAGTATGGAACCAAATACAGGTTACCTAGTCAAAAAAGATGCGTCAGGTCGGATTACAGTGAAGTCAGACACGGTGGAAAATAACATCCCAAGAACCGGCAACATAAAATTCACTCGGTAGAATAAGCTTTCGTGAAATCAATCCCCCTCACGAATGAGGGGGATTTTGTTTTATCTCGTGACGCCAGTAGCTCGGCCTCCCTCATTACAAACACTGCAAATAGCAAAATAACAGCCCCTGTGTATAACAAATTTTGTGCTTGCCCGCCTTTGGCGGGATCACGAAATTTGTCAGGATTTTTCATCAAATTTGCTTGCGGGCCAAATTCCACACTCTGCAACTGTCACCAGTATTACTTGTTCTGTAAAATCATACTACATGCCCCCCACTCCATTCCCACTCGGTCTCCGTATTTTCCTCCGCATTCTCATACAATTTTTATCAATTTGACGTTTTTTTCGATCGAGAAAAACGTCAACAACCCAAATTCAATGTAACGCCTTCCGATAGGCCAAATTTTATATTCCTATCTAAATCGTATTGACATATTTCTCGATCGAGAAATATGTGATACTCTAGATTAATGGGTTATCAGCGCAAGAAAAGATTTCGCCCAATAGACAACGAGTACGGATCGTGGGTCGGGGGATATAGGTACAAAAAATATCGACCCGAACCATTGGCTGTCACGGTTCTGAAATTTGCTATAAGAAAAACGACTGTCAATTCGTCTCCACAGTTCTTGCTTCATGCCATCCTGAAATACATCAAATCGATAGGGGATAAGCCCCAGAACCTAGAATACATAAATAGGCACCGTCTTTATCAGAGTCTGCAGTACTTAAAAAGAAAACATTTTATCTCTTTTCCGGGCAAGGGGAAATTTGTCGTCACGCCAAAAGGCCGGGCGCGATTCAATAAATTCAAACTGGATAAGATTGAAATTTCGGAGCCTGCACGGTGGGACAAGAAATGGCGATTACTCACGTTTGATATTCCAGAGGAGAAAGCCCATATACGCAATTATTTTCGTAAACGGCTCAAGGAGATTGGATTTTATCATTTCCAGCGAAGTGTATTTATCATTCCGCATCCTTGTGAAAGAGAAATCGACATCATGTGCGAAGAGCTCGGAATCACCTCCAGCGTTCATTTGCTTTTAGCGGGGCGTTTTGAGGGCGATGGCGACCTTGCAAAGCGTTACAATCTAATGATTTGAAAAGTACTCTATTAGTTGACATATTTCTCGATCGAGAAATATGTCAATATCAATCCGCTATTGTACTTTATATTTAGGTTTTTAGATTTTGGTTTTATAACGAGGTTGATGCCGAAGGTAGAGTTATCCACAGCCCTGACATTTTTTTTAGAGCGAAATTTTGGTATTTAATATACTATGTTGAAACGCTCAAAAATAGCTGCAGGTGTTTTTTTCGCCTCTTATGTTGTCTTTCTGGCCGGTTTTTTTGTGCGGCCCGCCGCCGCCTCCACCGAGATCAGCAACGCCATTTTCTCTGATCAAACCTGGGACCTGGCCGGGAGCCCTTATATCATAAAGGGAGGTAACGCAGGGGTCGGGGGCGGTGCTACGCTCACCATTGAACCTGGGGTTGTGGTGAAGCTCGAGGAAAACGTCCAGTTTAGCGCTGGGTCAGGAAGCATCCGTGCGTTGGGATTGCCTGGACAGCCGATTATTTTTACCTCAATTTTTGACGATTCCGTGGATGGGGACACAAATGGGGACGGGGGAGTGACAACGCCTTACCCTGGCGCATGGTATCGTATGGTACTCGGGAATGACAATAACCTGCTCGATCACGTGGAGGTAAAGTATGGCGCTTACTGCATGCTCGCGAGTTTTTCCAAACCCACGATCACTCACAGCTTGTTTGAACATTGCGGAACAGGCTTTGATTTCTCGCATTTGTCAGCCGGAACCACGATGACTGATAATACCATCCGCAACAATTATTACGGCGTGCAAGCTCTGGTGCCATTTCCTGATGGGGTGATATTTTCGAACAACAACATCACAAGCAACGAGGTGGGCTTCAGGAGTGTTTTAGGATCATCCGGACCAAGCTTTGACGCGCGGGGAAACTGGTGGGGACATGCT
>JAHFJD010000048.1 GCA_023246055.1 Candidatus Doudnabacteria bacterium | reverse complement strand
TGGGTACGCATATCGCACCGCACGCATCCGAAATTCCCGAGCTGATGAAAAGAATGCTCGCGGAATATAACGCATCCAGTCACCAGCATGTAGTGCATCGGATCGCTCGTCTGCACCTTGCGTTCGAGCGCGCACATCCTTTTATTGACGGTAATGGCCGCATTGGGCGAGCAATCAATAATTACCTGCTCATCCGTGAAGGATACGTGCCTATCAATATCAAATTCATCGATCGCGCCAGATACTATGACGCGTTCAAAGAATTCCAAACGTCCGCCAAAGGCGGATCCGCCTCCGGCGGAAAAACTGCAATAATGGAAGAAATTGTCGGCCGCGCACTTACCAACAGCTATCATAAACGATTGGCGTATTTGGAAAATAAAAAAATCGTGACACTTTCCGATTATGCCAAGCAGAGTCGCCTTTCTCACTCAAACGCATTGAATAAAGCCAAACGCCAAACCATTGAGGCGTTTATCGAAAAGGGCGATTGGAAGATCGGAGTATAAATTCATGGACAAAAAATCAAATTTTAGATAGAGTAAGACTTTATATATGTCCAAAAAAGTCTTGGTTGCGATGTCCGGAGGTGTCGATTCCTCGGTTGCAGCCGCCCTGCTAAAAACGCAAGGCTACTTAGTTGTCGGCGGGTTCATGAAAAACTTTTCCCCTGAATCGTGGCAGGGAGTCCTCGCCAGCGATTGTCCATGGGAACAGGATTTTGCTGACGTGCAAGCAGTTTGCGAAAAACTTGGCATAGAGTGCCGAAGTTTTAATTTTGAGAAGGAATATCGCGAAAAAGTCATAGAATACTTTTTCTCTGAATACGAGGCTGGCCGCACGCCCAACCCTGACGTGATGTGCAACAAAGAAATCAAATTTGGATTGTTTCTTGATAAAGCATTGGAACTCGGATTTGATTACGTAGCCACCGGGCACTACTCCCGATTACGGGAAATTCCAAATTCCAAATTCCAAATTCCAAAATACGAACTACTCAAAGGAATAGACACGAAAAAGGATCAAAGTTACTTCCTCTATACACTGACACAGGATCAATTAAAACATGTGCTGTTTCCCATCGGGCATTTGCAAAAAAGCGAGGTTCGCGAGCTCGCGCGAAAATTTGGTTTGCCAAATTCGGAGAAAAAAGACTCTCAAGGTTTGTGCTTTGTCGGCCACATCAATGTCCGGGAGTTTCTCAAACAGCGGTTACCGGAGCGGGCAGGGGAGATAGTCAATGCTGCAGGCGAAGTTTTAGGCACGCACCAAGGCGCCTGGTATTACACAATCGGGCAGAGGCATGGATTGGGTTTGGGTGGAGGAGCCCCTTACTATGTAACAAATAAAAATGTCACTGAAAACACTCTGACAGTTTCGCCCCTTAATCTAAGGGGGGGCGAAGGGGGGTTATATTCTAAAATTACCAAAGTTAATTCAATCCACTGGATCGGCAAACCCCCTCTTTGGAAAAAGAGGGGGCAGGGGGAGTTCGCTTGTTCCGCCAAGATCCGCTACCAACAACCAGACCAGGCTTGTCTGGTCTCGCAGACTCACGCAGACTTTACGCGCAATAACGCGGAAGCAGTTCAGCGTCAGTCCGCGTTTAAATCCGCGACGGTCCGCGTCACCTTTGGTGAACCGCAATTCGCCATAGCCCCCGGACAATCGATCGTTTTTTACGATAACGAACAAGCGCTCGGTGGTGGTATAATAGTGTAAGCTAAAAGGAGGCCTTAATGGTCATAGTGTACTTTCTTGGTATCGCCGGGATATGTTCCCTTGCCATAACGATATTTCAAGACATCCGCAAGCTGAAGCGGGAAAGCCGGTGGAGCGCAGCGAACCTACTCCGTTTTTACAGTGATCTTGAGAGGGGAAAATCTCATTCACTGACTAAAGACCGCCAGGACTGACGGCGGTCTTTTTATGTATTCGAGGCGCGAATTAGACTTTAGACTAAGGAGTTCGAACTCCCTGTTACCCTTTCTGGCTTATGGCCAGTATATTGCCATCCGGATCTTTGAACCACGCGCCTTTCACATCGCCAAAGGTGGCCACGCCATCTACGGTTTTCAGCCCGGGGAAATCATACTCTTCAAAAACCACGCCGCGCGATTTGAGATCGGTCATCTCTGCGGCCAGATCCTTGACCATAAACCCGGCTGCTGTATCATTGCCAGGCTTGGTTTTGGTTTCGAAAATCATGAGACGAGTACCCATGCCGCATTCATACATGGTTTCACTGCCTGTCATCTCCTCATCTATACGCCGCAGGCGCAGGACTTCCTCATAAAACTTTTTTGCTCGCCCAAGGTCGGAAACCGATAACGTTGGGCAAACTTGAGCATCACTTAACATATTGATGTCCTTTCTATTAGTCCCTCCCCCACATGGGAGAGGGGAGGGGTGAGGTTACTGACGTGTACAAATAATTACACGCTCAATTTACCACAAAGTAATTTACCTCGCTCTAACCCTCTCCGTGCTCGGAGAGGGTGATTAATTATCAAAAATCATTTAACGAGAAATCCTACAATGAGAAGGGCGACGATGTTAATAATCTTGATCATCGGGTTGATGGCTGGGCCGGCCGTGTCTTTGTAAGGATCGCCGACTGTGTCTCCCGTAACAGCCGCGGCGTGCGCTGGGCTGCCTTTGCCGCCATATTGACCTTCTTCAATATATTTCTTGGCATTGTCCCAGGCAGCCCCGCCAGAGGTCATAGAAAGCGCTACAAACAGCCCAGTAATTATTGAACCCACGAGCAAACCGCCAAGAGCCTGAACGCCGAGAGTAAATCCAACAACAATCGGTGCAAGGACAGGCAAGAGCGCTGGAATGATCATCTCGCGAATAGAGGCTTTTGTCACAATATCCACTGCGCGGGCATAATCAGGTTTACCTGTGCCATCCATGATGCCCTTGATCTCTCTGAATTGCCGCCTGACTTCTTCCACCACAGCACCAGCAGCTTTGCCCACCGCCAGCATGGCCATGGACCCAAATAGATAGGGGAGCAGCCCGCCGATGAGCAAGCCTGCGAGAACTTTGACATCAGACAATTCAAAGACAGCTCGCTGTCCCAAAGCTTCCAACTCTTGCGTATACGCTGCAAAAAGGACCATGGCCGCAAGGCCTGCCGAAGCGATTGCATAACCTTTTGTAACAGCTTTTGTTGTGTTTCCAACTGCATCCAATTGATCTGTAATTTTCCGAACTTCGGGAGACAATCCTGCCATCTCTGCAATCCCCCCCGCATTGTCAGTAATCGGACCAAAAGCGTCCACAGCTACAATGATGCCCGTTAGGGAAAGCAACGCAATTACAGCTACACCGATTCCATACAACCCTGCCAGCCAGAAACTTGCAAGTATGCCGCCAACAATTAGAAGCACCGGCAGAGCAGTCGCTTCCATACCCATCGCGAGGCCCATGATGATATTTGTGCCATGTCCTGTTGTCGCAGATTTTGCAATGGCTTTAACGGGACGGAATTTTTTCGAAGTATAATATTCAGTTATTATAAACATACCAAGAGCGACAGCAAGTCCCACTAATGCAGAGGCAAAAAGTAAACGGCCATCTTTGGACGGAACATAATTATATGTCATATAAAAAAATCCAAGGCCGCCTAATATTCCGCTGGCCAGGAGCCCTTTGTACAAAGCGCCCATGATACTCTGCGAAGAACCAAGTCGGACAAACATGGAGCCAATAATCGAAGCCAGAATGGCAACTCCGCCAATTAATAACGGCAGTTCGACAGGAAAGTCCACAAAAGGAAACAACAGGTTGCCGAGCAGCATCACTGCGACCAGCGACACAGCATACGTCTCAAACAAATCCGCGGCCATGCCAGCATCATCACCAACATTGTCGCCCACATTGTCAGCTATGACAGCCGGGTTTCGCGGATCATCTTCGGGGATCCCGGCCTCCACTTTCCCCACCAAATCCGCTCCGACATCCGCACCTTTGGTAAATATGCCACCCCCGAGGCGCGCAAACACAGAGATGAGTGACCCGCCGAACCCAAGACCTATGAGAGCCTTCAAATCGCCGGTGACAGCGTAAAACCCGGCCACAGACAGCAGGGCTAACCCAACCACCAAAAGCCCTGTGACAGAGCCTCCTTTGAATGCTAGTGAGAGCGCCGGCGCCAAACCGGATTTGGCAGCCTCCGCAGTTCGCACATTGGCTCTCACCGCCACACTCATGCCGATAAACCCGGCCAGGGCTGATGCAACCGCGCCAACGAGAAATGCCAGAGCTGTAGCGGAACCTAGCAAAAACCAAATCAAAACCAACACAGGCAACGCTACCACGGCCACTGCCATGTACTGTCGCTTCAGATACGCGCCAGCGCCTTCCTGAATCGCTCTGGCAATAGCGCGCATCTTCTCGTCGCCTTGCGGCTTTTTGGAAATCGCGAAACTTAGCACAAGGCCGTAAACCACGGCCGCCACTGAACACAAAATCGCAAACATTGCTGCACTCATGAGATTAAAATTGTTAGAAATTAATAAATAGTACTAAGGCTTATTTTAGCAAAAAAAAATCACCCCGTCTATTTGACGGGGTGATCCGATTTTACCTCATCGGTCTGGGTGCTGGGGGTCGCGCCTCGTTGACAACGAGCTTGCGTCCTTCCATCTCTTGGCCATTAAACTGGTTAATGGCGGCCGAGGCTTCCTCGTCCGTGGCCATCTCGACAAAACCAAAGCCTTTTGATCGGCCCGAGAATTTGTCGGAAATGACGGTGGCAGAGGTCACATTGCCAGCTGCAGCGAACATCTGTTGCAGATCTTCGCTAGTGGTCTTGTAGGGCAGATTCCCTACGTAGAGTTTCTTGTTCACCACTTTTCCTTGTGTAGCAGAGAAGAAAGACCCTGAGCCATTTCCAGGCCGGCGAACTAGTACCTTCTAAAACTCGTGCTAACTTAACTACTTATTAAAGTGCATCGTTCGCGATTGCACAATCAATATACACTATTTCACAAATTCAGTCAAGCCATAGGCCACAATCCCAAAGGCCACGGCCACGTTTAATGATTCTTTCCGACCGCGCATGGGGATCTCCAGAATCTTATCGACAAATTTCAGAACAGGTTTTGACAGTCCAACAGTTTCATTACCGACGACCAAAGCGAATTTTGAGTATTGAATCTTGAACTGGGAATAGGGGACAGCGCGTTTGTCCTGTTCCACCGCAAGGATTTTATACCCCGCCCCCCGGAGTTTCTTCGCAAGACTCAAGACTGATCCAATTTTTTCCCAATTGAGATATTTTTCAGATCCCAAAGCAACCTTGGCGATCTCTGAATTGACTCTGCCAAATTTATCAGCCGGCGCAGGAGTGATGCCGCAGAGATAAATTTTTTCAGCGCCCACTGCGTCCGCTGTTCGGAATATAGCCCCGACATTAAAGCTGCTGCGAACGTTTTCGAGAATAACGATCATAGAGACTGTTCACAAATTTTCGAGTCGTGTCAAAAATCACAGGGAGTTCCAAGTAGTCTATCAAGATGGCTGTCCACGCCAACCATACCGGAATGGCCACGAGCTCCGCCCCAGTAAATTTCGCGACCACGAGGTCGTCGGTGATCCAGAACAAATGTAGCCACTGGGAATTTAAAAATATCAAAAAGAGGATATTTTTCCATGCCCATTTACGGCGATGCTCGCTAATATAAAAAATCGAGGTGGATACGAGAGCGGGGATCTCTGTATAGTCAACCAAGATGAGGAACAACCGGTACACATCTGTCGGATGAAAAATACTATGACCAAACAGACGAGCCCACACCACATCTGTGGTCAGCCAAAACAAATGCACCAATTGCCACAAAAACAAGATGCTGGAAATCGCCACATTCCAGTGGTAATTTCTTTCATACCATGCCCAAAATTTTTGGAACATCAGCTATGCTGTAGAAAGGCTAGAGGGAGTTGAGATCGCGGTCAATATCTTGAAATTGACTATCGATTTCACCCACATCCAATTTCTGCAGATCGTCGTTGATCGCGCTCGTAGTATCGCTTGGGGTTGTTTTGCTGTCTTGCATTGTGTCAGATCGGATTGAGGACGATTTTGGCACTGTCGCGTAATAGACAATCCCAAACAAGGCGAGGATAATGACGACAAGCAAGAGTAGTAATTGATAATTTCTCATATTGATCATTCACTAATAGTTGACGTAGCGTTTTTGCTCGGGTTTTCGTCGACCTTCGGGATTTTGCCAAGTGACGTGGCAGCCTTATGCACCGCCTCCCTAGCCGCCACAATCGCTTCGTGCACGGTTTTGAGATCCTTATGGAGCGCTTGCCTTGCGGCTGACACATCAGCTCGAACAGTGCTTTCGTCGCCCACCTCGACCGGATAGGTTTTGCCAGTCTGCGTTTCTACAGCTCCCCTAGCTGCGGCAATGGCTGTTTCCGCTTTGCTTATAGCTAAGCGGACCGCGCTCACATCCCGGCCGTTTTTCTCGGTTTTGTCAGTGCGGGAAACAATCCGCTCCAGGATCTTTTCAAGACGGTCGAGAACATTCGTGAAATGGGTGATCATCCGTTCATTCAAGGCGGTCAGGTTGTTTTGCACGCGCTCGGCGATCTGCGCTTTTCGCTGATCGCGGAAGGTCTTCAATTTGTCTTTTAGTTCTTGATGATGCTGCTCCATCCGATCCTTCATCTGTTCTCGCTTTGCCTCAAGATCCTTTTTGAGTTCCTCACGACGGTTCTCCATTTGATCTTGCATTTCCTGGTGTTGCTCCAAGCGCGGAGCGGTACTGGAGGCTCGGTTCTCGTGTGCCAGGGCCGGGAGTGCAATAAATAAAGCGAGGGAAGTTGATATTATGAGTTGTTTTTTCATCACAAAATAATTAATAATTAAACCCAGAGCGCGAGGATCACGCCCATAACTAAAAGTGATAGTAGATTATAAGCATTATTCAAAACCCAAAGCTTCCAGGGCTTGCCATCCCAGAGAACAGACCCTAAAGTCACGGGAGCTACAAACCCCAGCCAATTCCAGAACCCGGTCTGCAAACCCGCGGAAATTCCTTCTGTTCCTAAAAAATCCATGGCAAAAATCAGGGTATGAGATAAGACAAAAGCCATGACGAGAGAACCGACAAACATCAGAGCATAGGATTTCCCCCTGCCTTTGGCTTTTTGAGAGTCAAGCTGCTCGCGGGACAGTCCCGAGAGAGAGATCCACTGTTTGCCAAACAGGGGACCATACCAAATATAGCCAAGAATCATGCTGGCAATGGCTGAAACGAGAATAGCCAAATAATTGACATTTACCATATTTTTTTGTTAATTATTAGTTTCAAAAACAAGAATTTCTCACCCCTGATACTAATTATATAACTTTTCCCAAAATCCGCAATTCTTTCTTGGACTGTTGGCTCCAAGCTGATGTTTTTGAAAATTAAATATTTACTTTGCTTTTTCTATCTTATTTCCCTGAGCGTCATACTCAGTGGTAGTCCAATCTCCACCAGTTTGTTCTTTAACAACCTTAGAGCCGTCGGCTTGTACTTCCTCGCTGTATACAATTCTATAATTTAATCCTTCTTTATCAGGGGTATATGTCTCCACTTGTTTGCTTTTCCCTGACCCATATTGGCAACAAGTATAAGAAATTAATTTAGGAACTCCTTTACCCTTGTGGAAATCATCGCCATATTGGAGTTCTCCCACTATTGGGTCCCTTCCTGCCTCAGTCATCCCTTTAAGGTGAAAGGTTTGATGGTAATTCCTAGGATCGTGAGACTCTGCTTTAACTGGACCTTGGTCTTTTATCAACCCTTCCAGTGCTTGTTGCCAAGCATGAAACCGACCGCGATGTGAAAATAAGTCTCTTGAAACTAACCGCAACCTTTCGGTGTTTGCTTGGACTTCCGACTGTGCTATTTCAGCTGGGGCTGGTTGCTTTTGATTATCACGCATAAAATTGAATTTTAAGGATGTTTGATATAAACCCTAGACACTTGAATCATATTTTACCTTATCAAATTTGCAAAATACTAGTTGGCTGGGGAGGAAGGATTCGAACCTTCGTATGACGGATTCAGAGTCCGTTGCCTTACCGCTTGGCTACTCCCCAATGCGCGCAGAATACGAATAAAATTGTACCATGATTGACGAGAT
>JAHFJD010000016.1 GCA_023246055.1 Candidatus Doudnabacteria bacterium | reverse complement strand
GGCATAGGAAGATGAGGGTTTTAAGGGTTAAAGGCTATTTTACCTCATCTCCATGGGTTACATTTCTATTTGTCCTAACGATACCCCCTTGGGTTACATTTTATATGACTAAATTCGCAGGTCTTGACAATTTCGTCAAAATCTGCTAATATAGGGAGTCAAAAAAATTCCTCGCGCAGGCGGGGATCCATAACAGATTTAGAGCCTAAAGAACAGGACTTTAGCTTATCGCTTAGCACTTATCTCTTATCGCTAAAGTTATGCTCCTTGGGCTTTCGCCCTTGTTCGTCTCTATTGTGGAGGCGGAGGCTCTTTTGAGTTTGCAAGAGGGATAATAATTTCAACGATTTGCTCCTTGAAGTTTTTTTCGTTTGTTTGGGGAAAACAAGGGGCGGGAGGCAGGAATGAAGAAGTACGAGGTGAGAATAGATCATCAAACTGACGAGGAGAAGACCCTGTGTTCTATTGAGGTTTTCGCCAGAGTCGTTCAGTTGATCGAGGGAAGCGAAGTGAAAGTAAATACTGGTAACATCGTGTTTCGCCGCAAAGGCGCAGCTGATGTTACTAAACCGTTAACCGGCGGCGTTGCCAAGCTGGAGTTCGATGAAAATCGCCAAGATGAGGACCGTAGTGTCCGCGTCGAGGCCGAATTCACGGACAAGGATGGCATCACCGCATCCAGTTCCACCCGCATCAAAATTCCCGCCAAAAAAGGTCAGCACGGTGCTGACACCCGCCCCAAATACATCCTCGTCCTCGAAAAACCAGTAGGTCCTGAAATGCTCGAAGGTGATGGAGTGAAATTCCAATTTCCCATTCGGCTGACGAGCACAGGGGATAGAAATCTTGCGGGCAAGAAGCCGCGGATTTTTCTCAACGGCGTGGTTCATGCAATCGAACCGATCACGGATAACGCCGGCATGGCGTATCCGGAAATCGAGTTTGAACAGCAGAACAAGGTTCGCCAGTTTCATGTTACCGCCCGTGTGGAAGTTGATGGCAAAACCATCGTCTCCAGCTCCCAGCCGATCACCATCATCGCCCGCAAAACCGAAACCCCCAAAGACGAGTGGAAATCGCGATATGACCTCGAGCTAACCGCGAAGAGGATCAAGGTCGGCGAGGACCAATATCGATTTTCTCTTGAAGCGCACTTGACGAGAGTCGAGTACTGCGCCAAAGGAGAAAAAAGGGGAGAAGAACGCCAACCGCGACCTGTCCCGCAAAAACCCATCTTTTTCAAGACAAACTGGAAAGAGATGAGGGAGCCGGACAACTCCCCTGTGACCGATAAGTACGGCAAGACGTCACTGACGACAGGGATTTTTGCAGCGAAACAGTTTGACGGCCCGGTTACATTCTGGGCCGAGGCGCTCATCGAGAACGGCGACGATGTGACGAAGCTGTTGCCTTCAAACCGCGTGGAAGACATTGTTCCCGCGGCGACAAAGGTGGCCGGCCCACCGAAACTGGTTAAGAAAATAATGGTCCAGAAAGGAGATCGCTACAACGGGAACACTTACATGTTCCGCGTTACTCCTCTGTCTGATCCTGATGACCTGGCTTCGACCGTGGACAGTATTATTACTGCGTACGGGGTTCCGGGCGAGATGCGAATCGGCAGTGGGGACTACAAACCTGTTGTTGAATTTCGCGGCTCGACCGCGAACGGGACAGCAACAATCGAATTGAAGCTGCCGCCGGGTACCATGGGTCATATGACCCTTGGTGTGGAAAACACAGCTGTGGTTTCTGAACCGCAGCAAGTGAAATCCCAGAGACCGTAACCGCAAATTTCAAAAGGAGCAAAAAACATGGCTGATAAATCAACACCCGCGCCGGACCCAAAGGCTACAGGCGGAGACAGTCTCACCGATAAGGCCAAGGGGTTGGCTAGCAAATACGGCGGTCGGCTCGGCAAAGTCATCGATGTCACGACATCAGTCGTTGATGTTGTGCGTATGATTCATGACATCGAGGGCTTGCGAAATGGAGCTGGCCAGATCGCAACGAAAATAAGTCGTCGCATGGACAAGCGCGGCAATTTTCGTGAGTTCAATGAGGCAATGAATGCCCTCACCCCGGAAGAGCACGAGTTCATCCGCGAGCTTCTCCGAGCGATCGGCCCTGCGACTGATCCCAACGCCGAAGCAAAGCGGACTCGTTTCCAGCAGGAGGCCGCGCTCACCGGACCGGAGATTGCGGACACGACCGCGCTGCTCAAGAAGATCTGCGGAATCGCCGATCTCGACGCCGCCCTCGAATACCTCGAGGATACGGACTACCTCACCAAGCCCGCGGGCAACGTCAAAAAGCTCGCCACGAAAATGGCGGACCGCATCAAGGCTGCCGCCATAGTTGGTGGCACAGCAGCTGTTATCGCTGGGGAAAAAATTCGGAAGGAATACATTGCCCAGCGTGACAAAATCAACGCCTCTCCCGCGGCCGCCAAAACCGTCAACCGTTCCGCGGATGCGCTCCAGCGCGCCAAGGATAGACTGAACCGGCTGTAACCAGCCAGAAGGAGAATGAACATGTTACTGTTTTTTGGTTACCTTGTCTCTTCGCTGGTTGCAAGCTTTGTACTGCACCAGTTCCCCTGGCTCCGGCAAAACATTGTCGACTACACGCAAGCTGGAGCCATCAACGCTTACGTCGGCGGGGTTCTTTCCTACCGCTGGCTGCGAGCGTGGGTCCGCAATCTCTTGCTGGCTGCCGCGATCTATTTAGTCTGTCTGACCCTGGCTCTCATGCTAGGTAACGACTGGCTGATTATGTTCGTGGCTCTCGCTGGCGTGGTTCTGCTTTTTCCCGCTGCCGTGGCACTCAACCTCGCGCGCCTTCCCGCTGCTTATGCAGGAGCGAGGCTGCATCAATTCGGCCAGACCATCTGGAACGGACTGCCGCTCAATCGATTTTGGGTGGCGATCCTTTTCCCGATCACCGGGCCCCTCAAACTGACAGCTGGGTGCGTGGCCCTTACCGGCCATGCGCTCGGTGTCGGTCAGAGGTGGGCCTGGTATCTGGCTCGGATTCTCGCGGGCTGCAACCTCGGCCTGCTGCTCCTCTCGGCACTGGCGATTTTCGACCGCCAGTTCAATCTCCAGCTCCTTGGCGATCCAGTGGTGATAGGGCTGGCTGCCCTCATCGCCATCACCATCGCCACGCTTACCATCTTTACGGTGGATTGGGTGCAGCGGGGGATCGCAGGTAGGGCGGCGGCCGGAGCGCCGTTCAGCATCTGGGCCATGTCCTTGGTCACTGTGGGGTTGTTTCTCACAGTGATCTGGGCTCGCATGGATCCCGGGTTTGCCGGCGGCGTGGAGCGCGGTGCGCGCGCCATGAATACCTGGCGCATCAAGTCCGCGCATATCTGGGGAGGGGCGAAAGAACAGACCCGGGACATCTATGTCCGGGCAAAGGTTCGGATCCCGAACCAGTACAATCGAGTGACTCTCCCAGACGGGAGCCTTGATTGGAGCCTCGAAGCAAAGTCCGCGGTGCCTGCCGGGTGTATCGGTGTCATGCGAGTGCCGGATGAACCGTCAGAAACTCGCGACACGCGCCGGGCCATGAAGGAAGTTTACTGGGCGACCAAGGAGGACCCGGATCTCGTCCTGGTAAACTCCAGGCTTCGCAAAAAAGAAGGCCGGACATATTGGGTTCCGGATGAGGAAGAGACTGTGGTCAAGTATTTGACCCGGCCGCCGGCGCCCTTTCCTCCTTGCGAAATCGGAGCCGAACCCCCCCCACCCCCTGCCCCGCCGGCTGCGGCAGCTGTCACCCTTGCCCCGCCAGCTCCATCCCCACTAGCCCCTCCAGTGAGTCGGCCGACTCCCGGCAGGCCAGTACTCACAGTAAACAACAATCTACCCGATGTTGTTTACCTCCACTGCCAGACGACTAGTGGGGCTGACGTAAATTGGGGGGAGATCCAGCCGACGCAATATCGGTGGCTGGATTTTATCAGCCCGGTGCCGTGCGATGTCAGGGATGGCACCGGCACGGTACTCTCTGTAGTGGATCAGACGGGGAGTCGTATAAATGTGATCCCACCGCTGACAGAAAACGCAGCGGTGTATGTCAATCCATAATTCCAAGGAGGGATTATAACAGCGCCGAAGATGGTGCTTAACAAAAAAGACCCGTGATTCTCATTCATTTGAGGATCCGGGTCTTTTTCTTTTCAACAATACACCAAACAAGGAATATGAAGACTTGTTATGGTGTAGGGTTAAACATTGCCGAACGCGAGCGCTTCGGAAATAATTTGCACGATGACAAATGACAGGATCACGATCGCGAGGCCGATGACAGCATGGAGAATGGTTTTTTTAGCGCCTTCGGCTTGTTCTTCGTTGCCGTGCGCCGTGACATACCGAAGCCCTCCGATGATAATATACAATACTGACAACAGGCCGACGATAGCCAGCAGAAGATTGATGATTCCAAATATGAATTCTGAAGCAGTGGCTGCGCCAGCGGGTCCGCAAGTATTAAAGAAAAAATTGAGAATGATCCTAATCCCGGTGCAGGAAAAGGGGTTTTCACCGTGATTGATTCTTTCAAACTCTCCAGGATCAATGTTAATAGTGCCTTGTGCCACTGCTGGCAAGACCAACATTATTAGGAGAAAAAGGGACAAAAACCTCTTCATACTTTTATAGTTGTCCTGCCACCAGGATATTGGTGATGATGGCAATGATGGCAAAGGACAGGAGTACGATTGCCAAACCAATGATTGAGTGAACAATGGTTTTTTTGGCGCCTTCAGCTTGTTCTTCGTTGCCGTGCGCCGTGACATAGCGAAAGCCCCCGATGATGAGGAACAACACTGAAATGGTTGCGACAATGAATAGGAAGATTTGGATGACTGCGAGAACCAATGACCCAAAGGTACTCGCACCTGCCAGGCCGACAAATGCGGTGTTGAGGGGGGTCGGCACTGCTTTATTGCAATCAATAGTCAGATCATCAAGGGTTTCGTCGCAATCGCGAGAACGAGAGGACACGGCCTGGACAAAAACTGGCGCATATAACAGCAGAGAAGATGCGAGAACATAAAAAATTTGTTTAACGCGAGTCGTCATAGCGAGGTTGTGGTGAGAACGTTGGTAATAATGTATATGATAGCAAACGACATGATCACCACTATGAGGCCAACAATGGCGTGAGTCATAGTTTTTTTGGCCCCTTCGGCCTGTTCTTCATTGCCGTGCGCGACAACGTAGCGGAATCCACCAATGATAAAAAATAGCACAGAGATTGAGCCAACCACAATGAGAATAATATCGATGATATTTAGTACGAGCCCCCCGAATGAATCGGCGCCTGCCAAGGTATCAGTATTGTTAAAAAATGACGGAATCTTCACATTTCCATCACCCTTAAATGTGCCTTGCGCTGTGACCACGAGTGGTGTAAATAAAACTACTAGACAGAGCGCGAGAAATAGTTTTTTGAAAATATGCAAAATTCGCATCATAGTATTCCTGTTTCGTTAGCAATCAAAATATTGGAAATTATGTAAACGATGGCAAAGGCCATGATAATGATCACGAGTCCGACTATGGCTGCGGTCATGGTTTTTTTGGCTTTTTCTGCAGCCTCCTCATTGCCGCGGGAGGTCACATACTGGACGCCGCCAAGCACTAGAAAAATGACAGCCAGGCTGCCGGCAAATAGTAGGAGGAGTTGCAAAACACTGGTAATCAGCGCCCCAGCTGTTTCCGAGCCAGCTGGACCTGCTTGAGTCCCGAACTGGCTACGAACCTGGTTTCTAAAAAAATCATTAATGACACCCTGCGCCAAAAGCGTGCCGCTAAAAAAATTGAATAATTTTTGTTTCGAAATCATCTAAATTGCATTCCCCTGCCTTGACCCGTCTGACGGGCCTTGAGGGGAGGGGTGAGGGGAGGGTGCACATAAAGTGATTCACCCCCACCTGCCCCCCTCAAGCCTCCCCCAAAAGTGAGTACGCTTTTCGGGGACCCCGGCAAGGGGGGAGGAATAATTAACGTTTTTTACGATGCTAGAAGCGCGTTCGACACAACCCGGACGATCACGAACGAGAGAATGATGACCACGATCCCGATGATAGCATTGATGATGGTTTTTTTGCCGGCTTCAGCCGCTTCCTCATTGCCGCCAGCAGTGATATAGCGAAAGCCGCCGATGATCAGGAACACCACTGCCACGAGTCCCGCGATAGCTAGTAAAATGTTGATAATGCGGAGCAACAACTCAGTGACATTTGCGTCTTCAGCCACCCCGCTATTTCCAGCATCAGGCACACCAAACTGTGCCGCGGCAGCAAGTGGTAGCACAATCATGCTTGCCAAGGCTACGATATTGGCGATTTTCACGATTTTTTGCAGTTTCATTTGTTTCATAATATTGTTGATTATTGTTAATTAATAAATTTATGATATCGACCTTTTATTGTGGATAAATTGTAGCATATTTGAATGAAACGAGCCAAATTTATTCACTTTTACGCCCCAGGATTTCTGGTCACAAGGTTACTGACAATCGTCACAATAGCATAAGCCATGATAATGATGACAATGCCGATAACCGCGCCGGTGATGGTTTTTTTGGCTTTTTCCGTGGCTTCCTCATTGCCGCGCGCGGCAATATACTGAAACCCGCCGACTAGCAAGAACAGGACAGCAATGCCGCCAGCAAAATACAGCATCCAGCCAATAGCCCTCGTGAGTAGGGAACCGAAATCCCTGATATCGACGAGGTAGTTTGGGGCAGGGTTTGATATTCCGCCAGTCCCGGTATTCCCTCCACCACCTGATCTGCCAGTGTCTGTATTCCCGCCGCCTCCCGGCTGATAGTCCGCGGTCAAGTCAACAATCACTGGTATGCTCTGATTTAAGAGAATATCCCCACCTGATGAAATATCCCAAGCCTCACCTTTGATAGAAATCGGTTGCCCTACGATAATGGGCTTTGGCTGTCCTTGCAAGATATCAGTAATGGAAACACTGCCACCCAGCTCCATGATAGCTCCGGTTGGGGCCGGTGGCAGTGGATCTGCCAGAGCAATAAATTTCTCTTCTCCAGTTGGGAACCTGACTCGGACCCAACCTCCCACATCTCCAGCGATTTTTCCGACGCAATTTGCGGTTACTTGAAAACGCAGAGTAAATGTGAGATTGCCGGAATTCGGAGAAATACTGATCGGATCCACCCGGTATTCCGTAATAGTGCCACACACTGATTCCGCGGCCGCGAGTTGAGGCGAGACGGTGAGCATCAATGTCGCCAGTGTTCCGATGATCGAGAGAATAATTTTCTGTTTTGGTTTCATAAGGCCGAGGTAAACAAGAGCTTCTGCACAGAGCTGATAATCGTAAACGCCAGGATCATGATCACAAACCCGATTATCGCCCATTTCAGTCCGGTTTTGGCGGCGGTGAGATTTTCCTCATTGCCGGTGGCGGTCACATATCTGTATCCATAATAAATGATCATGCCAATCGTGACAAGTCCCACGAGGCCAAGGATATTGGTCATCACAAATGTGGCCACGCTCCAAAAACTTCGTGGGTCAGCCGGCCCATGGAGAAACCCAGTCGGGCTGATCGTGTCGCCGGGCGCAGTGGGTTCAAACCCGAGGAGCTTCGCGGCACCGGAAACAATGGTAAACCCAAGCACTGCCACCACAAAACCACCCACAGACCAGGTGATAGATTCGCGCGCGGCTTTCACAGCTTCCTCATTGGTGGCGATAACGAGCTTGAACCCGCTGAACACCAAAAAGATAATGGCTGCTAGCGCCACAATGCTCGCAAACGCTGCAATCACTCTGGTGATCAGTTGAGTGGGATTTTCCACTCCAATCGCTGCCAAGGGATTGGGAAGGCAAGTTTTGCCTGCAGGGCATGTTTGCGCAGTAGCCACGGCAGGCGCAATGAGGAGCGCTATGAGCATCAAACAATAAAAGAATTTCATGACTGTTTCAACTGGAAGCTTAAAAGTTTGAATAGCAATACTCAACCTTTGGTGCGTAGCCTCTGGTTTCGCTAAAATTTCCCGCCCGGTCAGCATTGCACATGGTATGAGCATTGTCATCCCACGGACATTCCCAGCGTTTGGTGACATGATTTTGCGCAGTACCGCAAATACTGCACTGATTGGCTCCGGCAGACGGTCCACAGTTTGTGCTGACTTCGCATGCGCCCGTGCCCGCACCACCACCATTGTAGCCAGCCGCGATTTGGCGCACATCGCAGCCGCAAATCGAACTACTCGCCAACTCTCGCAGATAGCTGGCGGCAATACAGGCTTGCGCTGTGGCGTTTGCTCCATTTAGTAGCCAGGCCTGGTCAATGTTAGCTGTGGTGCAACCCGCTTGATGTGCCTGGGCAGTGGTGACCTTGAGCTGAAACAAACCGAGAGATGGAGGGTTGGAGGACGAGACCGCATTTGCCACGCCCCCTGACTCGCGAGCCATGATGGCTTTGAGCATTTTTACCGCATCCACCCCGGAGCAAATTTGTGCGCCAGTGCCTACCCCTGCCACAATTTGTGCATTCCAGTTGTTCACCGAGCTCACGCTGCAATTATTAGCCTGGGGCCCGCAAATGTTGATAGCCGAGTCTGAACAGGATGTTCCCTGGCAAGTACCAAATTGCCCTCCCTGGTTTCCCCCTCCTGTGCCTGGTCCGGCAACTCCCAATGGGCAACCGGTTTGGTTAAAACTGAACAAACAATCAATATTCCACCAGTTCCGCTGCGAAGAAGAATTAGCGAAGATCAGGTTGATGAGGAGATTTATGAGTACAAAAGAAATCGCTACGATGCCCAGCCCTACCACCGCGTCGCGAACAGCCTCTTTGTGCTTTTGGATCTGTTCTGGATTCCCCATGGCAAAAATCATGCCGAAACCAGCGTTCACGATATAGAAAATTGCTACCAGAGCCGCCATTGAGACAAGGTAATTGATCGTTCGCGTGATAGTCACAAACAAGTGCCGCAAGGTGCACTGGGCATCAGGATTATTCGGGGGCGTCTGCTGGTCTGACCGCCCGCACGGCACAAGGCTGAAAGCGGCAGTAGCGGGAAGAGGCACGACAGTTATGAGTACTCCGAGCAATATCAATCCTATAAGAAATGGACGCATTCTAATCATCGTGAATTATCAATTATCAATCAAATTTTAAACTTCAATTTTCAATTAAGCACGAGACGAGCGACTTATCTTGGCAAATATCAGCTGTTCGATGATTCTTTTATTAACTGCGTCCTGCATGATAGTCCGGACAAATGTAATTATCTCTTCGGCAAACCTGGCCGTTCTTTCTTCTAGATCATACTTGTTTGATAATTGATCCATTGAAAATTGGTCATTGAAAATTGAAAATTTATCTCTTGTTCTTTAAGAGCAGATCGGCTTTCTGCGCTCCGGCGTGGAGCGCGTCTTTGATCGGCACGTGTCGCTGGGTCACCTCGCTGATCATATCCGCAAAGATTTTTTCCATGGCCGCGCTGTCCGGTTTGTAGAAACTTTTTGCAGAGATGGCATTTTCAGCAAACACTCCGATCTGCGGATCTGCGATTTGTTCTTCCAAGAGATCGAGACGCGGCGCGATTTGTTTGGTGGCGCTCGTGTAGCTCTGAAGCGGCCCTTTGCCGGTGATGGTTTTCAAAAACTGCCAAGAGAGATCTGGGTATTTGCTTTGTTTGGAGACCCCTTCGGCCCAGTAGTTCGCATAATTGACTTTGGTGCTGCCAGAGGTGATTTGCGGAACTGGTGCGACCGCGTAGTTTAAAAACGGCGCTTTTTCTTTGAGCGTTTGGCCGAGGTAAGCATAGGAGAGAATCATGGCGACGCGGCCGGCGGCAAACGTGTCTATGGAATTGTTTGAGCGACTGTTCCAAGTATAAGCAGCTTTGGCCGGGTCAGCAAATTGCGTGTAAAACTCCAGGGCACTCAATCCCGGACTAATTTCCTTGCCGGTTTGGTCCCGAATACTTTTGTCCATCTGGTTCGTTCTGCGGTCCTCGGAAAAAATTTGCGTGCCGTTTTGCAACATGAGAAGCGAGAGGATATCTGTGGCGCGGTTCACATTCTCGAGCGTGCCCAGGGCAATGGCGCTTTGCTCGATGTTCCCGAGGCGGCTGATTTTGGTGAGGCGCGGCACCAGGTTCACGAGTTCTTCCCAGGTGGCCGGCGGGCGAGCGAGTCCAGCGCTCGCCAGTAAATCTTTGTTGTAGTAGAGGGCCATGACATCCAGGGCCACTGGCAGGGCATAAATTTTTCCATCCGCTGTGAGGTCTGTTTCCAGGACGCTGGCAAATTTTTCCCGCAGTTCTCGCAGTCCCAAAATCTTGTCCGGAGCGGCGACCATTTTGTCCTGGTGTTTCGGCAGCCAATCATTGTGGATCGAGAAGATGTCCGGTCCCTGCCCCGCCGCCAAAGCGTTCACGAGCTCATCCTCATAAGCGGCGATGTCCTTTTCCACATACCGGATTTTTACGCCGGGATTGGCGTCCTCAAACTGTTTGATCAGCGGCTCTATGTCGCGCGAGTCAGAGAATACTTTCCACCATGTGAGCTCTGCTTTCTGGGAGGGAGTCTGTGGGCCGCCCAGGCCGCACGACGCGGCAGTAAACATCACCGCGAAGAGGATGATTGGGAGTTTGAATTTGGAATTTGGCATTTTGATATTTTTCGTACTTTCGTATAATTTAGTATTTCGTAGTAAAAATATGCCTCACTTTATTTTTGTAATCAGCGCTCGCTAGCGCAAACGCTCTCACAGCTTCTAGGTAATTTACCGGATCCCCAGTTGTGTACCACCGGCCCTGTTCTATTTTTTTATAAAAGGCTTTGCAACCTTGACGTACGAGTTCGTCGATCGCGTCGATGAGCCAGAGTTCGTTTCCTGTGCCGAGTTTTTTCCTCGCCAAGATCGGAAAGATTTCCGGAGGCAAGATAAACCGGCCAATGTTCGCGAGATTTGAAGGCGCTCGATGGGCTGCCGGCTTTTCTATTATTCCACTCATCTCCCTCGGCTGTCCATGTTTGCTCGGTTTGATGATTCCGTATTTGTGGGCTTCGTGTTTTGCAACTTCTTGCGCTCCAGCATAAAGCCCGGGTTTTTTTTTGTAGGCATCAAGCATTTGTTTCGTAAACGATTTTTTGGAAAGAACCAAATCATCGCCGAAGGCATAGACAAACGGTTCGTGCCCGATGAGTTTGGCGGCATTGAGGCAGGGTGTGCCATTGCCATAGGGACCGTTTTGTTTGATAAATGTAATGTCGACGTTGTCAGCAATTTCCCGAATTTTTTTTGCCAAACCAGGCTTGCCCGTGTTTCGCAAATGCCGTTCCAGCACCACGCTCCGGCGGAAATGATCGCGGATGGGGCTCCTCTCAGATGCCGTCACAATTACAATATTCTTGATCCCGGCGCTGATAAACTCTTCGACAAGATATTGGATGATCGGTTTATCCACTATCGGCAGCAGTTCTTTCGGCACAGCTTTAGTGCTCGGTAAAAATCTTGTCCCTCTGCCGGCTGCCGCAATCACCCCTTTGGTAATATGCATGTGTATAATTATACCATATTTTGCGCTAAACTTCGCTCTTTGGCCGGAACATCAAGGCTTCGGCAATGTTTTGAGCGCTGATTGTATCTGAGTTCGCGAGGTCAGCTATGGTTCGTGCGAGTTTCAGGACACGGTGGTAAGCGCGGGCTGACAGATGCTGACTGGCTACCGCATTCCGCAGTAGCGCCAAGCCAGCATCCTCGGGACGGCAAAAGGTTTTGATCTCGCGGATGCCCATTTCCGAATTGGTCATGCCCGCGCGCGCGATCTGGCGCTCCCGCGCCTCCGCCACGCGGTCTCGCACAACTGCAGACTCTTCGAGCACAGTCTCATCCTCGATTTTTTCGAAAGATAGACGCGGTACTTCTACGTGTAGATCAATGCGGTCCAGCAAGGGTCCCGAAATTTTTTTTTGGTAGCGCAGAAACTGGGTTGGCGAGCAGACACAGGATTTTTGCGGGTCGCCCGCAAATCCGCAGGGGCAAGGGTTTTGTGCGGCCACCAGCATGAATTTCGCAGGAAATGAGACGGTCCGACTGGCGCGCGCCACATGAATAATGCCGTCTTCTAGGGGCTGGCGCAGGCTCTCGAGCACGTCGCGATGAAACTCGGGAAATTCATCCAGGAACAGCACCCCGCGGTGCGCGAGCGTGATCTCCCCGGGTCTCGGGTCAGTGCCGCCGCCCACGAGCGCGATTCCTGATGCGGTGTGGTGAGGGGAACGAAACGGCCGATCCCGGAGCAAGCCTTGCCGTCCAGGCAGTAGCCCCGAGATACTATAGATTTTGGTGGCTTCGAGCGCTTCTTTTTCCGTGAATTTTGGCAAAATAGTAGAGAGTGCGCGCGCGAGCAAGGTTTTTCCAGAGCCAGGCGGCCCGGTCATGAGCACATTGTGCGCGCCAGCAGCAGCAATCTCCAGGGCTCGTTTGGCCATCTCCTGCCCGCGGATGAGGCGGAAATCCCAAGTGGTATCAGCAGTGGTTATCGGGACCAGGTCTCCAGGCTGCTGCCAGTATTTGAGCTCCGCAAAACCGGAGAGCATACGTATGATTGCTGCGAGGTTCTCGGCAGCCACGACCTTGATTCCAGCGATCAATGAGGCTTCATAAGCATTCTCCTCGGGGACAAAAATTGTATCAAATCCTTGATCTCGCGCAGCCTCAGCCATAAGTAACACAGCAGGAACAGGCCGCAGAGTGCCGTCGAGAGCGAGTTCCCCGACAAACAATTTACCGTCAGGATCAAAATCTAGCTGTCCGGAGGAGAGAAGAATGGAAATAGCGATAGGTAAATCGTAATGCGTGCCGATCTTTGGCAAATCAGCCGGTGCAAGATTGATCGCCACTCGACTTCTTGGGTATTGGGTGCTCGAATGTTTGAGTGCTGATTTTACCCGTTCGCGCGATTCTCTGATCGCCGCATCTGGCAGGCCGACTATGATGGTTGCAGGCAAACCAGAAGAGATATCGGTTTCGACTTCAATGAGTTCCGCGCTCAAACCCACTACGGCGGCAGTGTATATTTTTTGAAGCATAACTGTAAAAATATCAGGTTACAAAATGAAGCTTGGTCACTGCTGTTTGTTTGGGGTTTGGTCTTCGGAGTTTGGATTTGGGTTTTTAATATTAAATAATAGCATACCTATGCCAATCCACACAGCCACATCTGCCAGATTCACAGTCCCAATCCCGAGGTGGATATAATCCCGCACGTAACCTAGCAGAGCGCGGTCCGCAAGGTTGGAAAGCGCTCCACCGAGAATCAGCGAGAGTGCAGTCCTGTTTGCCCTGAAAAATTTTCCTGCCGTTAGAATAAAAATCAGAAGAGCCACGGTTAGTGCCCAGAAGATAAAAAAATTTGGCCTCGACGTGACAGTCGAGGCGGGGAGGGGGATGCCAAATGGCAAACCGAGATTTTTGACGAGGAGAGTCGGGAAAAAATATGCAATCAGAATTTTACAGATCTCGTCAGCTACCAGGACCGTGCCAGTGATTGCCCAGCTAAATTTGACGCGGTTCATGATCCACACAATTCGCGGCTTCCGGCACAGCCTCGAGTCTGGCGGTTGAAATCTCTTCTCCTCCGATTTCACAAATCCCGTAACTACCCGCGGCGATCCTTGCAAGCGCCTCGGTCACGAATTTGAGTTTTTTTTCCAAATCGTAATCTTCGGCAATGTTAGCTTCGTAGGCTGCGACCTCGGCGGCGTTGTCATCTTCCGTGGATCCGAAATCCGGATATTTGGGCGCCCCGCTTTTATCCTCCACACGGGAGAGGAGTTTTTGTAAATGGGCTTTTTCTTGCTCGAGGAGGGTTTTATTTTTTTGGATAAATGTATTGTCTATCATGTCAAAATCTTACAGGAAACCAGCGGAGAAAGCAAAAATTGGCCAATAATAAAGGCCACACCTATAGGCCCCATAAAAATTTAATATATGAGCCGTGCGTGGCCCTGCCCTTTGTCAGGGTAAGTCCACGCACTAGCTGATTCCCACGGTGATAGAGAATCAGGTAGTGCGTGACCTTACACTACGTCGACAAAAAGCGATTTCTTGTATTATCCAACCGAGTTTACAAGGTACTTCTCCTGTACTGCTCTTCTGGTCCGATGAACGGGCCTTAAAACATTTGGTTTATTTTGATTTTTGTAGAAGAAATCTAACTCGCTTTCGACTATTTTGGTCAAAAGCATGTCATTTTGTTTTTGTTTTGCGAAATAGGCGGGTTGGATCGCCTGCGACGAACAGTAAGTCAGGAGGCCCTAAAACGCTGACCAGAGTACAGACTGGACGCTGACTGACGCGGAAGTTATTCTGCGTAAGCCTGCGTGATGTCTGCGTATGTCCGCGCTTAAGGTCTCCCGACCTTAAGGATGAAAAACAAAAATCCGCAAGAGTTAGCCGCGGATTTCTTATTTTTGTTTGCCAAAGAACTATATTACAAAACAAGGATAGCAGAAAAAAAGGCCTTTGTCAACCTCGTCAGACGAGGTTAATCTGTGGATATCCTAAAATCCGGAAATTCCTCCAGGTATCTCAAGAATGACTGGTCATAGTCAGTCAGAATCCGCGGATCAAGTATAAAAATTTTCTTATTTTCGCCCGGCGCTCTCAAAAACGTAGTGACTATGCGATGGAGACTGGCGATGGCCCGTGGCAAAACATGATCGAGGAATGCGCGACTCTCCGGCAAATCGAGCAGAGCGGGTTTGCTGTCACGCGCCTCAAACGGCAATTTGAAGACTACGAGATTATTGACGGCGGGCAAGATCGGCCAGTGTTTAGTAAAGGCGTGGACCGTGAGTAGCCATAAGAGTTTGTGATCCTGAAAATTTCGAAGCTTTTTTTTGAGCACTCCCACGTTTCCGGAAAATTTATAAGCCAAGATTTCCGCATCCATGGCCGGTGTGGTTCGTAAGTCCTGAAAATTTTTGGCGAGAGTGTGTTCGTTGGGCACAAGCAGCATGGTCCGTGCGGACAAATTTGCAAACATATTTATCTGCTCTTGGGGCGCGAGATTTTTGGAAAAGATTTTCACGGGAATTTCCGGTGTGGCACTATCCAGACATTTCTCAAACTGGTATTCATCGAGTCCCAAACGGTTACTGAAATAATTTCGAGAAGCTTGCGGTAGGGTTGAATCGACGAGAGTGGTGGCGGCAAATTTTTCCGTAAATTTTTTCCACTCCGCGTCCAGACTTCGGGGCTGCAAATTGAGATCAACCCAAGCCGAATTGAATTTGAGCCAGGCCAGCTCATCCGGTTCTGGTTTAAGAAAAAATTTCTCCAAGAAGGTTTTTGCTTCGTTCAGCTCGACGCAGAGTGCGTGGATCTCAAACTCGAGTTCACGTGGTTGCAGTTTTTTTTCTCGTGCCAGATGATCCGTGAAGGCCGCGAGCTTGCTCGTTAATTTTTCGGCTGGATGAAAAAGTTTTACGAAGCGGTCATGCTCTCGTTCGTTCTCGTCTACAATCAGGTTTTCGGAAAATTCTCCGTCTCGCTTCAAATACACGAGGTGCAGAATCCCAAAAAACAAATCCAGCTCATTGAGCACGGCTTCCAGTGCTGGGTCAGGCCCAGGCAGCAGGCTGGGCTGGCCAGGATCTACCGGAAAGAGAGGGGCAAATAGACTTCTCAATTTTTTCAGATTCCAGGTCTGGATGACCGATTCAGTAAATTTATCCTCAATAGCTGAAAGGTCAAATAACATTAGGCTCCCTCTCTTTTGCAAAGAGAGGGTTGCCTGCCCGTAACGCTCTCGCTTGCGAGGCGGGCGGGGGGTGAGTTCATGCCACGCCTGCGCCATCTCAAATACTGTCTCCAAATCGGCAAATCGCAACTGGGGATTTTTTGGGGTTAGGGCTTTGACAAAGGTGCAGTGATGCCTGGGGCAAACCTCCGGATTTACCGTCAAATAGTGCAGAACAGGCAGTTCGTCCGGTGCCCATTTGATCTCCGAGAGGTCGAAGCTGTTTTTCAAGTGCTTAAAAATAGTGATTTTTGAGAGGATTTTCGCCATTTCCGAAGATAACACATCACACGAAAGCAGTTGCGAGAACCTTATCTCACACAGCGCCAGATTAGGATTGGTGATGTTTTGTTTCAGTCCCTCTATCAAAAAAGCCTTATGAGAAAGGCCGATTATGGCTTGTTCGGGGCGATTGGTGAGATGTTCAAGCAAATTTGGCCAGTCCCTAAATGCTATGGGGTAGCAATAAACAGTTTTATCCACAAAATCCGGGAATTGGAAGTTAGAGGTCTGCGGCTCAGATTGAGACCTTGATCGTTGGGGTTTTGCGGTTTTCTCGATTAGGCCCTCTGCTTTTGGAGACGGTAAATCCTCTATGATGTGGATAAAGTTTATCTTTGATTTTTGCAGGATTTTTTTGACTTCTGCTTGCAATCTTTTCGGATATCTCAAAAATTTGTTCAAAATTCCGGCAGCCACTCGGGCCGTGTTTTGGCAATCCACAAGCGCTCGGTGTGGCACATCTTTGAGTACAGCAAATCCTTCCGCGAGCGACTCTAAGGAATGCGAAGTTTCCAAGGGAACGAGAGTTCGTCCCCACTCCAGAGTGTCTTGGATTTCATTCTGGAGTTTTAGTCCCTGGTTATCAAGATACCCAAGATCAAAACCAATATTGTGTCCGATGAGTCCGGTCTTGCCGACAAACTCTTCGAGCTGTGGTTTCACCTCGGTCCAGAGCGGCGCTTGCTCCAGCTCCTCCTTTTTTATTCCCGTGATCGCGAGAGCTGTGTCTGATGGTTTGATTTCCGGATTCACGAGGCTCGAAAAGGTACTGCCGAAATTAACTATGATAGTTTGCTCCTTATCGTCCCAGATCAATTCAAATTCGCAGGCTCCGACCTCCATGATCCGCCCCTCTCGCACATCCAAATGTGTGGTCTCCAAATCCACTGCCACAAATTTTTTCCGGTATTCTGCCATTAGATTACAATTGTAAAATGAAATTATATACAGCTATATCACGATCGTTATACGGCTGTATTTATAGTATTTTAAGTGCTTGGAAATGTTTTTTTAACTCTTTATCGATATCAGTATAGTTTACCTCCGCATAAGTAGCATATTTGGCAATATTATAGTAATTGGCGACAAAATTCAATTCTCCACGGCAATCATAAGGATAAGCAAAGACGCTTCGTTGAATATTGTAGAGGCCCAGCTGTTTCAATTTTCGGCGTAAATAATCGCGTTGCCCTCGCTGATTTTCGGGGATATCAAAAATAAATAAACGCCATTTCCCATCCCACTCTCTTGTTTGTGGCAACCGCAAATTCGCCATTTCAATTTGTTTGTACCGAGCCCGGCCTTTATCGAGAATTTTTACAATCCATCCTTTTTCGGTTTTGGTTAAAGCCACGTAGCCTTTTTTCTGGAGTCGTCTGGCCTCATGAGCAAAAAGTTTTTTTCGAAATAAATAATGCCCGGCACCTACGACCGCCAGAAAACCGGCAACCCCGGCTATCGGGGAAACCGCTATTGTCAATCCACCGAGCGCTGCAGCGAGTATTGCTTCGGCAATTTTTTCTTCAATCGGTTTATGACGTCGGCTCTTTGCTAACATAATACAACTATATAACGATCGTTATATAGTTGTCCAGGTCTCGTCTACGGTAATTGACGGCCTCAAATAAAACTTCCCCTTGCGGGGAAATTTTCATTATTCTTTAAACTGTTTTTCCCTTTTGGCGTTCCGCACCGTTTCCCAGTTCACGAGAGCATCGAGTTCCTTTATGCGTTTTTCTATGCGGTCGTTAGGCGTGGCACCATCAAAGCTTGAGTCAACCTCCATCCATGCTGTCCGAATTTTCTCCATTTTGAAAAAGGCTGAAGTCATATTTTTTTTGGATTCTCTGTCTCCCTTTCGCTTTTGATCGTCTAAGGCATTAACAATTGCTGTTATTTCACTCTGCGTCATTCCATTATCTTTGAAAGCCTGAAGTAACCTTTTCGGCATACATTTCAACCTTCACTCCAGCCTCTTGTTCTGGAGCCAATGTTAAGACTTCCTTTTCAGATACTTCTGCCCCCCCTTGATAAGTTTGGCAGCTTTTTCTATTCGACCTTTGGCATCCTCCGGATTAAACCCCGGGACTTCTCCCATATTTAAATCCTTTCACATGAATTGTTAATTATTTTCCTCTGCTGTTTTGCCTTCTTTCACAGCCTGGCGGATCCCGGCGTCGATTTCGCGGGTCACTTTGGGAGTGTCGCGCAGGAACTGCTTGGCGGCTTCGCGGCCAACGCCGAGACGTTCTTCGCCAAACAGATAGCTATTGCCAGACTTGCCGATGACGCCAAGCGCTGTTCCAGTATCCAGCAAATCTCCAGAATAAGAAATACCCTCGTTCCACATGATATCAAATTCACAGGTCCGGAAAGGCGCGGCCACTTTGTTTTTGACGATTTTGACTTTTACGCGATTGCCGATAATTTTTTCACCTTGTTTGATCTGCGCGCTCTTGCGCACCTCGATCCGTACCGAGGAGTAAAATTTCAAGGCTTGTCCGCCGGTGGTCGTTTCCGGATTGCCAAATACTACCCCGATTTTCATGCGCAGCTGGTTGATGAAAATGACGGTTGAGCGGGATTTGGAAATAATCGCGGTGAGTTTGCGCAAGGCTTGGCTCATGAGCCGAGCATGTAGTCCCATATGCGAATCACCCATCTCACCCTCGATTTCCGCGCGCGGGGTCAGAGCGGCTACGCTGTCCACCACAATGATGTCCACGGCATTGGACCGGACCAATGTTTCGACGATATCAAGAGCCTGCTCACCCGTATCCGGTTGGGAGATGAGCATCTCATCGAGCTTCACGCCAATTTTTCCGGCATAGTCCGGATCCATTGCGTGCTCGGCATCAATGAAAGCAGCTTGCCCGCCGCGTTTCTGCACCTCGGCAATCATATGCATGGTGAGCGTGGTTTTGCCGGAAGATTCGGGCCCAAAAATTTCAATAACACGGCCTTTGGGAATTCCCCCAACCCCAAGCGCTAGATCCAGAGAAATCGAGCCGGTGGGCCACGCCTCGACATTGAGGGCGCGAGCTTCTTTAAGCTTCATGATGGAGCCCTCGCCGAATTTTTCGCGGATTTGCTCTACCGCGGTTTGGAGCGATTCCTGCTTGCTATCGAGCCCTGTTTCTTCTGAAGTTTGTTTAGCCATACCCATAGTATAAACCCAAAGCGTCAAAGAGCGAAAGCCTTAATTTATTTGACAAATTCGATTCCCCGCAGGGTTTCCTTGTCTTTCCCCAACACCCCAAGATCCTTGCCGTTCACCATAACCCGGACCGAGCCAGCATTAGTTGTGCTTAGCCTCACAAATTTCCCTCGCACCTCACGTGAAGACCCGGGTAGCATGGTGCCGGTAAAGACATCTTGCGAGTCTACCTCAATACTTACCCAGGAACTGTTCGGGCCGATTAGGAGCTCGAGTGTAATTTCATCTGTATCGGTCGAGCTCGGCGTGCTGGTCGCCCCGACCTGGACCCCGGCAATTTGTTTTTCTGGAATGCTGATCTGGCGCACGATCACGGTTTCTTTATCAAATTTATTTACTGCCTTGATGACGATTTGATTTGCGCCTGGCGCGAGGCTAAGGTTTTCCCGAAATTTACCGCTTGCCTCAACTGCGACCGGCTGATTGTTTAAATAGACACTGGCTCCCGGTTCGGCGCGACCATCAAGGACGAGAAAACTACTGTCCACCTGGGCATTATTGCGCGGCGAAAAGACTTCTAGCAAAGGCGGTTTTCTCACTGAACTCAACTGAAAATAGAGATAGCCGATACTGGCAAGGCCCAGTAGTGCGGCCCCGGAGATAGCTAGAGTGCGGGGACTGAACACAAATCTGGGAATTTTTGTTCGCGATTTAGCATCATCGGGCGTGGTATCCAGCTGGTCAGAGAGTTTTTTTTCCTGATCAAAGAGATCAAGGAGTCCTCGGTGCTCCACGTGATAAAATTCGCTCAATGTCTTTAAAAAACCTTTGATATAAACAGTGGCTGGAAGTTCGGTATATTCACCTTGTTCCAGATTCGAGATATATTTCGGAGGAATTTTGGCGATCTTGGAAATCTCGGCGATACTTAGACCGAGATGCTCACGCAAAGAGCAAAGATATTCGCCAAGGGTTCGGGTTTTTATGGGTTTGGTTTGGAATTTCATATTGTGTCTTCATCGGGAGCTCCATCTGTATCATCAGTGTATCCGTTATCCATAAATACATCCCTCGGTTTTGCTCCATCGGCCGGGCCGATCACACCTTGTTCTTCCATGAGATCGAGGAGTCTCGCGGCCCGGGCATAGCCGATGCGCAACCTTCTCTGCAAGAGCGATGCCGAAGCTTTGCCTGCATTTTTTACGACCTCGATGGCTTCCGGCAGCAGATCGTCGTCGTCCTCATCTGTGGCAAATGATCCGCCAAGCGCGGTACTTGGCCGCTGTTTCTCCAGGATTTCCGGTGAATATTCAACATCACCCGCCTGGGCAGCCACAAAATCCACCACAGCCCTGACTTCGCGTTCGGAAATATACGATCCCTGGACACGTCTCGGTTTGCCAAGCTCGGCCGTGATGTACAGCATGTCACCGCTGCCAAGGAGTTTTTCTGCGCCACCTTCGTCCAAAATGACCCGGCTGTTCATATTACTTGATACTGCAAACGCGATACGTGCCGTAATGTTTGCTTTTATGACACCAGTTATGATGTTTACACTCGGGTGCTGTGTGGCCAAAACTAAATGTACACCTACTGCCCTTGCCATCTGTGCCAATCGCACAATTGCAGCTTCCACATCAGCCTGTGCCACAGCCATAAGGTCAGCCAGTTCGTCAACAATAATAACAATATATGGCAGCCGATCTTCAATTTTGGCATTGTATTCCTTGATGTTGCGTTTTTTTGCTTCCTCTAGCACATGATAGCGTCTATCCATTTCATTGACTGCCCATTTCAGAGCGTTGACTGCTTTATCATAATCGGTTATCACGGGTGTTAACAGGTGAGGAATGCCGTTATAAAGATTTAGCTCAACTCTTTTGGGGTCAATGACTATCAGTCTCAGCTCTTCTGGCGAGTTGCGATACAAAAAACTGATTATTAGCGAATTTATGCCAACGCTTTTACCAGTTCCGGTAGCGCCAGCAATAAGCAAATGAGGCATGCCAGCAAGGTCAGAAATGATTGGGTGGCCGGCCACATCGCGGCCGAGGGCAAACGCCAGGTTGGATTTATGACCGGCAAACTCCTGGGTGCTAATCACGTCCTTGATCCGTACAATGGCGGTGGCTTTATTGGGGATCTCAATCCCGACGAGCGCTTTGCCCGGAATCGGCAGTTCCATTCTGATGGAGCTGGCGGCCAGCGCCAGGGCGAGGTCATTTTGCAAGGCCGCAATCTGGGAGAGTTTTATACCCTGGGCTGGCCGGAGGGTATATTGGGTGACAGTCGGTCCGACATTCACCTCGCCCATCTCGACCTCGATGCCGAAATCTGCCAGGGTTTTTTGGATGATCGAGACATTGGCTTCGATGTTGCCGCTGTCGACCTCGGTATGCGACTCTTCTAGAATGTCCAGCGGCGGGAGTTGCCAGTTGCCTTTTTTGTATTTGCTCAAGAGCGGTGCGCCAGCCAGAGCCGCCGCCACCGCAGGAGCGTTAATTTTTATATCCAGCTCACGATCCTTTTCATTGTTTTTTCTAGCCTCCAGTTCACCGGGTTCAGGGGTCGCTGGAGATTGGTTCACTTTGGAGATGTTGAATGCCGGCTGCATTTTGTTGATTTTAATTTCATTCATCACTTCCTTTTGAAGCTTGCGGCCGAGAGTTTCACTGTGTTCACGTGCGCGGCGTTGAAATAGGGCGGCAACATTCAGATTGAAAAGGAGAATTACAGAGATGATGAGCCCGGCTAGATAAATGGCCAAGGACGGCCAGAATGCCAGCAGAGTAAACAGCGGTAGGGCTGTCAGAACTCCAATATATCCGCCGCCGGTGCGGTTTTTTACGAGCTCAAATCCAGCTTTGGGATCGTCACGCAAACCGAGCAAATGCAAGAGCCCGGTGAGTCCCACAGCCAAAAGGGCAGCGCCGATATAAATTCTGAGATTCGACACAGCCTCGTCATCTTCCTCATGGCTGCCCCGCCTGGCAGCCAGAAACAGGGCCAGGGAAATACTCAAAAATATCAGAGGCGAGACTAGAGCCGCGTTACCCAAGAGTAGACCCATGACCTTGTTCAATATTCCTCCGGCCCGGCCCGCCTGCTCAAAAAAGGCCAAAAACGAAATCACGGCCAGGGCCAAAAAAATCACGATCAGAATGCCCCGCTTGACCTGGGGCGACAAACTAAACTCCGGCAACTCCTCCCCTCGCCTCACCCTGATTTTTTTTCTTCTAGCCATTCAACTTCATGATTAAAAGTTAATTTATTCTACCATATTTATTCCCTCTCCGCTTTGGGTAGAGGGATAGGGTGAGTTGCGCTATCTGGTAATGAATTCCACATCAATTCAAAAGCCATTCTCTGCATGTCGTTTATCTCTTTGCTTTCGATAACCACTCCCATAAAATTCTCCCGATAAGATATCAGCGCGACCTTGTTAGCATAAATTTCAGTATCAGCATTGAATCGGAATTCTGGATTGTTAATGATTTTGACTTCCCGCAGAGCCTCAATCCCCGTTTTTTTCCAGTTTGCTGCCGCTGGCGATGCTGGTACAATTATTTTGATTCTTATCTTTCTCCGCACCCGCTCTGCAACGTAAGAGTTCTCATACTCCTTAGGCATGTACTCATAAAACTCCGATAATCCTGTATAACTAAGCAAACTTTCACCAGCTACCAGGCTATCCAAAGTATCCTGGTAAAGTTCTTTCATTCCACCCACTCCTTCGTAAAAGGTAATCCTTGGTTTATAGGGAATAATATTGTGAATCGCTCGCAATTCAGGAAGAATGCTGTTTATAACTTCCAACCGCTCCTCGGTTTCGTCTTTCAAGTTTTGTAAGTCTTCAATGAAAAAAAATCGGCGTTTTTTTTTCGCCCCCGTTTTAATTAATCCCTTTCGTACTATTTCTGGCAAAAGGTTGTAAACCGTAGTCCGCTTTAACCCTGCCTTCGCAGCAATATCAATAACCGAACCTTGCCCTAGCTCCAAAAGCGCCAAATAAATCTTGGCTTCCTTATCAGAAAATCCTAGTTTTTCTAGCGGTTTTTCCAAATTATTCATAAAATGTCTACTATTTTAGACATATTTATTTTATCTTGTGTAAGCCAAAAAGTCAACCTTTTTTATTATTTTACTAAAAAGTATAGACATATCAAAATATTTCAGATACAATATAAAGCTAAAAATAAAAATCGCTTTAACAATATAAAGGAGAGATACTATGTCGTTTTATGACAGCTTTGTAAGCCTCAACGGCGCAGAGCAAAACAGGATCAAGGGAGTGCTGCAAGACATTAACTCGCAGTATGTTCCTGCGATGGAAGAGATCAAAGCTGTTCTGCAAACTGACAAACCAAATTATGCTGACCAGTTGTGGAATCCGCTCGAGCGGATTGATGCCATATACCATTATGGTCACGCATACCACCGCAAGCTCGGCAATTACTCCCCTGGTTCAGCGCGCGAACTATGGCGAGAGCTCAACCCAGATCTGGTGGAGTTCATCATGAGTGAGCTGTTCACAATGGTTCACATCCTGAATAAGTCCCAGTTTTGTACGTTCCAGGGCCTGGATGAAGAGAATCAAAGGCTGGCAAACACGTATCAAAAAGTCAGCCAGGCTTTGAAGAACGAGCTTCGGGAATTGGTGTTGGGGCTGCCAGACGACTTAACTCCAGGTAGTCTCGAGGGTCTCTGCGGCACTAAAGTTCCATCGGAACTCGTTGCCCTCGAGATTGGTTACAATACCAATGCCATCACCCTGCAAGCGCATCTGGAAAAAACCGGGCAGCCTTTATACCGCTTCCGAATTCCAATTCTGCGCTAACACCCCTGGGCAAGATTTGCGATTTGCACTTCGCAATACCTTGCCCTTTTTAATTTGATTTGTGTAAAATTCTAGCGGCTGCTAGAATTTTACACAAGCAAAAAACCGGCTTGAAACCGGTCGCTTATTTATTGATGCCTTATTTTTTTCTTAGTTTTTCGTATTCTTCAACGCTTAGATCTATATCTCTTAAAATTGTTTTTAGCAATCCTGTACCCAAAATTTCATTTGCATGAACTGGCACGGATGCCGTCTTTTTGCTGCGCTCGTTGAAGAAAAAATGATGACTGCCTTTTATCCTCACCAGTTTAAAACCCATGCGCAGTAACAACTTTACCATCGCTTTGCCTGGTATAGGATTTAGCTTTGTCATCTATCTGGTAAACTGCAAGTTTTGCACACCAATAAATTCATGTTTCGATATGTTTGAACCAAAAAGATCCTCTTCTGCTTCTAAACACAAAGCCACCACATCTTTCAGTCGCGTATATAATTCCGGCAGAGTTTTGGCCTGCGTATAGCAGCTTTTCAAGGCCGGAACTTGAGCAAAATAATATCCGTCTTCATCTTTTTCGATGATTACTGGAAAGTTATAGATTTTTTTTCTTTTCTTCACTCTCATCCTTAAAAAATAATTAATAGTACGTTACTATGCAGATTTATTCTTCCATCTGGCGGATTTTGACCTTTTTGG
>JAHFJD010000015.1 GCA_023246055.1 Candidatus Doudnabacteria bacterium | reverse complement strand
AATTTTGAGCGAAAACTTTGAAAAAAGCGGAAGCGATGCCAGAGCATCGATGAGCCTTTTGAAAAGTTTGCAGCCTAAATTCTGACATTTTAGCCAAATCTGAAGTTATTAAACAGGCTCTTAGTGATGACAACAGCTTATTCAGCATTTTCATTATCTCATTGAGCAATCCATCAACAGTTGTAAAGTTTAAATTTTTTCCAAACGGTAATCGCTTCGCGATCTCAATTTGTGTTTCCAGTTCGGTGCCTGAACCGTAAGCAATTACTATAAAATGATGAAAGTCTTTCCTACTACCCCTTCTTCTTCCTTCAGCAATATTGGATGGAATTGATACAGCTGATCTTTTCGTTTGAGAAGCCAAACTATATATTTCAGATTTGGGATATTGCTCGGTAAGACCGTAAACACAAACCACTAATTCCATTGACTTCTGCCAAACAATCAAATCTTTATAAGAGTTTATCATTCTAAAAAGCTAAGAAGCCAAATCCTAATTCCTATACCTTCTTCCAATCAAACCCAATTCCCGGGTCATCCAGGGGAATAACCCGCTCATCTGGGTTATCTTTATTATACGGCTCTGTGGTGTGATAAAACAAGATTACCGGCTCTTCGGAGAGAACCTTGTAGCCGTGGGCTACGCCTGTCGGGATGCGAATGAGTTTGTAATCATCCCGACCTGCGGTGATGGTCTGGGTCTGCTGATAATTCGGCGAATCCTTTCGCAAATCATGCAGCACCACCAAAACTTTGCCTGTGGGGAAAAACCAGAAATCATCCTGCCTCTCATGCACATGAAAGCCTTTGATAGTGCCGCTGTGAGCTACGGTCATCGTGCTTTGCCCAAATTTGGAAAAAATTTCCTCGTCCGCGCGCAAAATCTCCATGAGTACCCCGCGTTTGACCTCTGGCTGATCCGTGTCTGGAATGTCCTGATGGACGACCAGTTGTTTTATCTGCACATCTTGTATCATAGAGTTATTGCCACCTCCGTATCGAGCCCGTTCCTTAACAATTTTAATCTTACTTTCTCTCCAGGTTGTTTGGCAAATAATTTCGTCTGGAAACTGTCCTCTGCCGAAATCTCCCGGCCATCTATTTCATAAACGAAATCCCCTGGTGCCAAACTCTTTTCGCCTTGTCGGATGAAGATTCCGTTATGCTTCGGCAAACCCAAAAGTCCGGCCTCGACCGGCCCCAGGATCAAATAACTCAACTGCATCTGCGGCCATTTGATATCCTGGCTCTGGTGATCCAAAAAATTATCCAAAACCAACTGCACGTCATCCACGCGAAGCGCGACACTCTGACCTTTTGCAAAAGATACAAAACCAACGAGCGATCCGTCTTTGTCCAAGATTACTGATCCGAGATCCAGCTGGACGCGGCCGGAATCTAACTCTAGTGTGGACTCAAACGCCGTCAAATCATGAATCACTGACAAACTCGGCTTGGCAATGCTGGTGCCCAGGAGTCCGACTGATTGCGCCCTGATCCCCTGGCCCTCTTCAAGCGACAGAGCGAGCAACTGTTCTCCCGGCTTTTTGTCCTGGCTTTTAGCTTCGCTGAGCACCGGCAAATCTCTCGTGGGAATTTTCACGAACGCGATCCCTGACAGCGGATCGATATATAATATGACCCCAAAAAAAACCGTGCCGTTTTCTAAAACCACGTTGACATCTTGACCGCGTTTTACGGATTTCCCGGGAATCAACACCAGTCCGTCATTGGCAGCCACAAAGCCCGACAGCGCGACTCGCGGCTTTGCGCCTGCGAGCTCGCCGTCCGCGACATAGACTTTGATGAGCGCGCCCCTGGCCTTTTGTATCACTTCCCCGGTGTTGATTTCCCCCTCGATGTGGATTTCCTCACGCCTCACAATCACAACCTGACCGCGCGGGTCAAAAATTTTCAAGTCTCTGAGCACTGGCCAGCCGCTCATCTGAGGAAGAATAACTCTTTCAAACACTATCCCTCCAATACCACTCGCAAAAATGAACAAGATTGCGAGCAATATAATTTTCTTATAATTGTATTTCATATCCTGTTGATTGGCTGCCATGGCGAAGACAGCAGGGTCAAGATCACCACAACGGCAATGAGCGACACCTGAAAATAAATTTTTCGGGTGGAAAGTTTACCAATCGAGTGTAAATGTGAAAACATAAAGATCAAATAGAACACGGCGAGGCTAACAACGGCCAGCGAAAAAAAGTGTATAGGCCAAAACTGCAAAACCCATGTGGTCTCTGCCATCACGAGCGTCCCAACGAGTGCCCCAAGCGCAGCCAGACGGTGCCGGAAAAGCAAATAAAATCCTAGAGCTGAAAAAAATATCGTGGCCCAGGGTGGCAGCATAAAATAATAACTCAAGCTCCATGAAAAACTCGAGAATACAAAAGCAGTAAAAAGCGCAGTTGTCTGCTCGATAAATACCGGTATATTTTTCGGAAAAAAAAGATAGTAATAATAGAACAGGTAGCTCCCTAGCATTCCGAAAAATAGACCCAGAAGCGGTGAGGCCGCGGCAGTACCGAAAATGCCGACCGAAAAAACCAATGGCAAAAACCAAAAACTCCGAGTGGGCACAGGCGGCTCGGACCGCTGGGCCCGGAACAACAGAAACAAAATTACGATGATCGAGATAGCTGCCGACACATAAAACAGCGGCCCTTGGAATTCGATCAGCAAGACCGTGACCATGATGAGTATAGAGGGAAAATATTTAGATAATTTACGCATCGGACATTTTCTCGCGAGCCTGAATTACAATGGATAATCCAATAGATATCATAACCAATGCTGTAATCTGGTCAATACGAAGCCCATGCCAATAAAAGCTGTCTAAACGCAAGGCTTCGATAAAAAATCGACCCATGGAATACAAAATGAGATAAATTCCAAACAGGAAGCCCGAGCGAGACCTCGTCCCTTCCTCCCCCTCATGAGGGGGAGGTGAGGTGGGGGTCATGACTTTGAATAGTTTCCAAAGAATCACAAATACCAGCATATCCCACAAAGCCTCATAAAGAAACGTGGGGTGATAATACCTCTCTGTAAGCAGCTGAGCCGGCCGGTGTGCAGGCGAAATGTAAAGCTTCCAAGCCAAATTTGTCGGCTGCCCAAAGGCCTCTTCATTGAAAAAATTCCCAAACCGGCCTAGAGCTTGCCCGAGCGGCAATGTTGCAGCTACAAGATCAAATAATTTTCCTGCCGGCAAAGAATTTTTTTTGGCATAGATGAAGAGACCTAGGGCTGCCCCGATAATCCCTCCATATATCGAGAGTCCGCCATGCCAAATTTTTATTATCTCTGACGAATTTTCCCGAAAATAATCCCAAGAAAAAAAGATAAAATAAAGTCGGGCGCCGATAAAACCAAAAATCAAAAGCCACGGAAGAAGGTTTTCAATCTCGGCAATAGTGAATCCAAGGATAGGCGATAATCTCTTAGCAACCACAAAACATGCTAATATCGCCACAGCCGCCAGCAATCCATAAGAATGTAGATACAAAGGCCCAATGTAAAATCCTGATGTCACAGCAATATCCCCGCGGAAAGCCGGAACGAAAAAAAACCCAATCAAACTAGCTCCTACGACTAATGAAATCAACCCCGATACGGCCGTCTTGGCTATCATATAGTCTAAAATTTTAGAATAAGCTTGCCTGCACCGTGGTATTTACTCTTGCGATTGGCTCGGGAAAATTCACGGCAATCTCCCGGATATCAAAAAAATCTTGAAAGAGGAGCTTGCCGTTTTGCCTGCCATACTCATAAACATCCTTCGTCAATTTCACGTCATTGAGGCAATAGCTTTTTAATTCTTCGAGTTTGCCCGCTTTCCAAAGGTTAATGGCTGCAAGGCCGCTGCCGGTTTTCCCTTCTCCCAAAGTGGCTTGGGCAATAGCCTCGAGTCTGATGCGATGTCCCAAAACTTTTTCCACTTCTTCCAGAATATCGAGAACCGGTACGCTCTCCATTGGAAAATTGAAATACGGCTGCAGGACCGCGAAATCAAATTGTTTTATATTATAGCCAATAACCAGATCCGCGGTTTGCAGCATTTCTCCGAGTTTCGATATATTTTTTTCGTCAAAACAAAAATACTGGTCGTCGGCATAGCTGTAAACTCCACACAATGAAACCCGTAGTTTGTGGTTCGCATTTCTGCCGCCTACCTCTGCAAATTCTTTTTGAGTTTCGAGATCCAAAACGAGTTTATTGCTCATCAACCTGATTATACCAGAAAAAAAGAGCGGATAAATCCGCCCTTTGGGGGAAAATGCTTTTACTCGACCGCGGCAGCTGGTTTTGCCTGCAAAAGTTCCTTATTAGCTCTGGCCTGCCTGCGCAGCATAGCAATCAGTCTCTCGTAATGCTGGATATCCCTTTCAAGACTATTGATGTGGTCGAGTAAAGTTTTCTCCATAAAAGTCATACTTTCGCTAGGGATTGGTGGCGTTATTAATCCCGTCGCCGATTCTTCACCCATTGATATCCTCCTCTAAACTATTGGCCTTATCTACTCAAAAATATAGCAGAAAAATAGGGATTCTGGTATAATTTCCTCATGATCCGAACCTATGTCCTCGATAGCTTAAGTTGTGTTGATAAAGAAATCACAATAAATGGCTGGGTGGATGTGCGGCGCGACCACGGAAAATTGATCTTCTTGGATATCCGCGATGCGACCGGCAAAATCCAGGTCGTGGTCAACCCTCAGGTCTCCGCCGAAGCCCACAAGACCGCGGAAAAGCTAAGAAGCGAGTTTGTGGTGGCAATCACAGGCAAGGTTAACAAGCGCCCGGAAAAATTAGTCAATCCCAATCTGCCCACAGGCACCGTGGAACTTGAGGCAGTGGACCTCAAAATTCTAAGTGAAGCAAAGAGCCTTCCCTTTGAGGTCGCGGATACAAAAAAAATCAACGAGGAAACGAGACTTAAATACCGCTATCTCGATTTGCGTTCGCAGCGCATGGCAAATAATCTAAAACTTCGGGCAAAAGCCGCCGCACTTGCCCGTCAATATCTTAATGCGAAGGGCTTTACGGAAATTGAAACCCCTCTGTTGTCCAAGACCTCTCCAGAAGGTGCCCGTGATTTTCTCGTTCCGTCCCGGCTGCAGCCAGGTAAATTTTACGCTCTGCCACAAGCCCCGCAACAATACAAACAGCTTTTGATGATTGCTGGTTTAGAACGATATTATCAGCTCGCCCGCGCCATGCGCGACGAAGATCTCCGTGGCGACCGTCAACTCGAACACACCCAGATAGATCTGGAAATGTCATTTGCCACCGAAGATGAAATTTTGAACCTGGTCGAAGGGATGATGATCGACATTGTCGAAGGGTGCGGCAAAAAAATCCTTGCAAAACCTTTTCCGCGGATCACCCATGAAGAAGCGATAAAAAAATACAAAGCTGACAAATTTGACCTTCGCACCCCCTCTACCTCTCCCCCTTACCAAGGGGGAGTAGGAGGGGGTGGGGATACATTTGCGTTCGCCTGGGTCATAGATTTCCCGCTTTTTGAAAAAGCTGAAGACACTGGTAAATTGACCTTCGCTCACAATCCATTCTCGCGGCCGCGCGATGAGGCTGTCCCCAAGCTGATGAAGGACCAGGACCTGTTAACGCTTCGCGCCCAGCAATACGATCTGATCTGCAATGGTTACGAGCTTGCCTCGGGCGGCCTGCGGATCACTGACCCGAAAATCCAAAGAAAAGTGTTCGAAATCATGGGGCTTTCGAAAGAACAGATAGACGAACGATTTGGTCATATCCTTGAAGCGTATGAGTACGGCGCGCCCCAACATGGCGGGATTGCTGTGGGGTTTGATCGGCTCGTCATGCTCCTGGCAAACGAAGAAAACATCCGCGAAGTGATCGCTTTTCCGGTCTCTTCCTCTGGCCAGACCTCGGTCATGGACGCCCCCAGCGAAGCAGATCCGAAACTGCTAAAGGAGCTCCACATCAAAGTCGAAGTGCCAAAAATGAAATAACTCCCCTCTTTTCCAAAGAGGGGCAGGGGAGTTCAAAAATGTTAATCTACAATCAACTAAAATTAAAACCACTTAAGAGGGAGTTGAGACGCAACTCTACTGGGACCGAAAAAATAGTTTGGTCTTTCGTTAGAAACAGACAAATTCTGGGCTTAAAATTCTTCCGGCAATACGGAGTTGAAAGCTACATTCTCGATTTTTACTGCCCACAAATAAGGCTAGCTATTGAGGTAGACGGCGGCCAGCATGACCTTGACTCCGATAGAACAAAAGATGAACAAAGAGAGCAGTATTTGAATGCTTTAGGAATTCAAGTCCTACGTTTTTGGAATAATGAAGTTTTGGAAAATCCAAAAGGTGTTTATGAAAAAACAATTAGTAAAATTAACGAACTCCTCCCAACCTCCTCTTTAGTAAAAGAGGAGGAGAGTCCCCTCTCTTTTTCAAAGAGAGGGTTAGGGTGAGTTCTAAGAAAAAAGCCATAAGCACATGGACAAAAAACTCGAAAAATTTCTTACAGACAACAAAATCAAATTTGAGCTTCATGAGCATAAAAAAATTTTTACTGCTCACGACGAAGCACAAACGCAACATCTGAAAACCCAAGAGATTGCCAAAGTTGTGCTTGTGAAAACAACTCCCTCCCCGCCCGCCTCGCAAGCGAGAGCGCTGCGGGCAGGCACCTCCCTCTTTGGAAAAGAGGGAGCGCCATACGCGCTTGTGGTTATCCCCGCCCAGAAATATGTTGACTTTGCCAAGGTAAAAAAGGGATTAAAAGTGAAGAAGGTTTCAATGGCCAAGGAATCTGATATAACTAAAATTCTGAAAACCAAGGTGGGATTGATCCACCCATTCGGCAATCTCTACGGCCTACCAGTACTCCTCGATAATTACCTAGTCAAACAAAAAAAACTCATGGCCAGCGCCGGGAGCTATACAGCGAGCTTAGAGGTAAAAGTATCAGATTTTTTGAACCACGTGAAACCGATCAAAGGATCATTCTCAAAGTGAGTAGTTTGTAGTTAGTAGTGAGTAGATGGATAAAATCAAATCTTACAGAAATTTAATTGTTTGGCAAAAAGCGATAAAACTGGTTATTGCAATTTACAAGCTAACGGAAACATTTCCTAAATCCGAGGTATATGGATTGACCTCTCAGACGCGCCGTGCCGCGGTATCTATACCTTCCAATATCGCAGAGGGTTCACGCAGGGGATCGAAGAAGGATTTTCGTCACTTTGTTTTGAATGCATATGGATCAGGCGCTGAATTGGAAACACAAATTGAAATCGCAAAAAACCTAAATTTTGGCAGTCCAACAGATTATTCTGAGGCAGAATCGTTGCTTGACGAAACGATGCGTATATTGAATCGCCTGGCGCAATCTCTACAAGCTACTCACGACCCACTACAAACTCTATGAAAATCAAAACCGAAAAATTTGAGGGGCCGCTGGATATGCTCCTTCAGCTTATCGAGGAACAAAAGCTCGACATCACAGAGATATCTCTGGCTGCGGTGACCGAGCAGTTTCTCGCTTACATTCGCTCGGAAAACACCCTCAAGCCCAAAGATATGGCAGACTGGCTGATTGTGGCGGCCAAGCTCCTCGTTATCAAATCCCGAGTGCTTGTGCCGCATCTCGAGCTCACCGAGGAAGAGGAACAGGATGCCACAAACCTGGCCTGGCAACTTTATCAATACAAATGCTACAAAGAGGTTGCCAAACATCTCAAAACAGTACAAAATCGCCAGCTGCAGAGCTGGGGCCGCGAAGCAGTATTTGCGGAAAAAATAAGTTTTTATCCTGATCCCGCCGCCAGCGTACCGGCTCTTGCGGGAGCCATGAAATACCTTGCTAAAACTCTTGAGGAAATAGTGAGCCTGCCGAAAAAAATCCTGGAAGAGGTTGTCACAATCAGTGAAAAAATCGAGCATTTGCAAAAAACACTGGCTGAAAAGGTTGAGCTAAAACTAAAAGACCTCATGGCTTCCGCTAAATCAAAAACCGAAATAATCGTGACATTTCTCGCGCTTCTTGAGCTCGTGAAGCAAAAAATCTTTGTAGTGGAGCAAGAAACCCTGTTTGCGGATATTACGATAAAAAAACTATAACCCCCACCTCGCCCGCCTCGCAAGCGAGAGCGTTCCGGGCAGGCTCACCTCCCCCTCATGAGGGGGAGGAAGGGAGGAGGTCTTACTTGAATGGAAAAAATAATATTCATTTTACTCGGAATCTCTATGCTTATCTTCTCTTTTCCCAAAATCCGCTTGCCGATAATGAACCGATTATTTAATGAAGGGGTAGTGACGCCAAGGCGCGTACCGCCGGAGGGATCAGAAATTATTAAATCTACCGGACCGAGTATCAGCCTGTTTGCGATTGGAGTAGTTTTGGTTATAATTGGAATAATTATTCAGTAGTAAGTAATAAGCAGTAAGAAGTAAGCAAGAAATGAACTCGAAGTCGTTAATCGAATCTCTGTTGTTTGTTGCCGGGCGGCCGGTGAGTTTAAAGGAGCTTGTCAAAGCAACGCAAAAAAATGAATCTGAAGTGAAAGGGGCGCTGGCAGAATTGGCCAATGATCACAAAGACCGCGGCATTGTTATCCTCGAGCAGGATGGTAAATTTCTCATGTCTTCAAATCCGGAGCACTCCCAGACAGTCAAAGACTTTCTCAACTTTGATCTTCGCGAGCGTCTCACAGATGCGGCTATCGAGACGCTCGCCATCATCACCTACAAACAACCTGTCTCGCGCGCAGAAATCGAATCTATCAGAGGCGTCAATTCCCAGTACACCATCAGACTCCTGGCGATGCGCGGCCTCATTGAAAAAAGTGCAAATCCCAAAGACGCCCGCGCAAACTACTACCAAACCACTCACGAGTTCCTCCAGCATCTCGGCCTTATGAGTCTCAAAGACCTGCCGGATTTCGCCGAGCTCACCGCCAAAGTTAAACCACCGGAACAGTTTAGTTCTCCACCCCCTCCTCCTTCCTCCTCTCCCCTGGCGGGAGAGGATTGAGGTGAGGGGGGATTATTTTCGACTTATTCTTGACAAACAAAAACATTTTGGCTATTATCTAGTCATACTAAGTAAGACCCAAAACTATGCGAACTACGCAAACCATGACTATTTCATTGCCTCCGGCTATGGTGAAGGAATTTGAGGCTATAAGAAAAGCTAACAGCTTTACCCGCTCGGAGCTCATTCGTCAGGCATTGCGGGAATATATGTATAATAAATTTTCTGTTTATAAACCTACCCGGGCGGAAATAAAGGCAATTGAAACCGGACGGAGAGAAATTGCCAAAGGCAATTTTATAACCTTAGACCAACTGCATGCGAAATTGGACGCTAAGAATCGCAAGAAGAGCGGAAAAAAAGCTTGATCGTTTGCCTGTTAAAGACGAGCGTCTAATTTCACAAGCATTGGATGCTATGGCCGCATATCCATTCAACGGCGATATTATTCATCTGCACAATGAGCGATCTGAATGGCGCAGAAGAGTTGGCAATTACCGTATATTTTTTGATGTTTATCCTGACAGTTTGATTATTGATGTCGTGGAAATCCAGCGCAGAACCTCGAAGACTTATTGAAAGAGAACTGACATACCCAGTTAGTGATGAATAAAATGCCTAAATCCGGGCATTTTTTTATTTTTGGCCCATCTCGCACCAACCGCGATGCGATTGACAAAATCTCCCCAAAATGCTAGGCTCAATTGTTAATTGGGCTTAATTTTCGTTCCAAGGTCATTAGCAGTTAATACAAGTATATCACGATCGCTATACGCTTGTACTAAATCGAAGGTGGTGAATTTGGAAGGGAAATAAATCCCGAAAATTCCGTAGGAGGAAACTATGGATTCAACGGATTCAACGACAAGCACAATTACCGAGATTGCAAACGACATCAGACGAGATGGTTACAGCAGTAACGAAACAAGAAACACTTTTTGCCAGGCGGCAGCAGATGAGCTCCTGAACTGCAATGCAGTTAAAGCCAACTGGTATATTCGAAGGAACCTCGATTTTTTCTATAAAGCCGCACAGGAATCAGAGTCAGAAGATAGTCGAAAGGTTTTTCAAGATCGCTCAAACGAGCTCCGTAATTATCTCCTGGTGATCACGAAGATTCTCAAGAATGATCTTCGTCGCTGGCTGGTCAGTGAAATCGAACGCCTGCAGGGTTTCAGTCCGGAAGAAATCAGAAAGCAAGGATATCTGCCTGAGTACGAACGGGCACTGCAGAGTTTTGATGAGGACGATGACTTGCCCACTCTCCAGCTTCTCCGCAGTGCCATTATGAAAGCAGCAAGAGAGTTTTCAAGTCCTTCTGTTCGTGGCGACTGGAAACGGAGCCAAGAACTCAAAGACGAAATGAATAAATATATCGCATACGCGGTTTCGCTCGGGATTGTATTGGATGTCCCTCTTTGGTGCGGTCATCAATATACTTATTACCTTGGTGAGATATAACGCGCTACTGCTTGCCGGTGAAACGAATTGCGGGACATCTGTTGTTTGATGTCCCATCCTTCCGAGTTAATAAATCTTTGTGGATTTGGAAAGGAACTCATACGCGCGAGAGAGCCTCTGCCAACTGGCGGACCAGCTCTCTTTTTTTATTTAAGTCTACCCCCCTCTTATTCCCCCTCGCCTCGCCTTCGCGAGAACGAAGCGGGCCTTTCGCATGGGGGAGAATATTATGGGACAGTTGCCGAGTTGCTTTATCTGTCATTGCGAGGAGGCTTTGCGACGAGCAATCTCATGATTAAGCCAAAAAAGATTGCTTCGGATTACCTCGCAATGACAAAATACGAGTTTGGCAACAGTTCCATTATAGGTATTGTAACAATCCCCTGTTTACTGCGTCTCTATGACTGCAGCAAAGTATCTTTAAGAGATCAAAAAAACAAGAAAGCGCTTTCAATTGGGCGCTTTTTTGTTGTTTTTAGAAATAGGATAATTAGCGACCTCTCTCGGCCTGCCGGCCACCCTCCCCAGGCCTGGGGAGGAAAAGAAAAGCGAAACCGCCCCTAAAAGGCCGGCGTTTTTGAGTTTAGAAGTCCGAATGGCCGGCCAATACTTTTTCGGAAAAACCAGGTGCTTTCGCATCTCCGCGAGTGCTGGGCGCAAGAGCAAATACCTAGCCCGCGCAATGCCGCCGCCGATGATAATCAGCTCGGGATTGAAAATTTCCGTCAAATTCGCCAGATGGATCCCCAAAAATTTCCCAATCGAGTTGTAAACCCCGATCGCTTTCTTGTCTCCGGAAAAAGCCCGATTTTGATAATCGAGAGGTTTTGCCACCCCGAGCCTGCGAAAACCGTGACTGGATATCAGATCCTCAACAGTGAAGTACTCACCCCCCGCCCGCCTCGCAAGCGAGAGCGTTGCGGGCAGGCGACCTTCTCTTTGTAAAAGAGAGGGAGTGATACAGAGCGTTGCCATCCCCTGCTCTCCGGCAAATCCGTGCGCACCCGAAAGCAACTGTCCGTTCATGTAGATCGCCCCGCCAAGACCCGTGCCGATAATCATTCCCAAGACATTAGTTTTTCCCCTCGCTTGCCCGAAACGCACCTCGCCGAGCAGAAAACACTGCGCATCATTTTGCAGCCTCACTGGCACACCAAATTTTTTCGCCACTATTTTCTGCAAATTAAGGCCTGCGAGAAAGCGCAAATTCGGACTCGACACTACCACCCCTGTCCGTTGATCAATTGCGCCAGCAAGAGACATGCCAATCCCCTGGATTTTCCGGTCAGCTTTCACGACACCAATAATATCGAACAGCGCCCCAACAAATTCTTTTTTGGTGCGAGGAGTTTTCACCTTCTGCCAGGAGGAAATTTTTCCATTCTGCCAGAGAATGCCTTCAATCTTCGATCCACCAACATCTATTCCGATGTAAATATGTTTAGTCATATCCGCCAATGCCTGCCCCGTAGTGAACCGCGAGAATATCGAGCGGTTCTACTACTGGGGTCAAGGGCAATGAAATTGTTTTGAAAATTGGTCATTGAGAATTGAAGATTACCTTGGCTGTTTCCCAAAGTGCGGGGTCGTGTTGTTGCACTTTGGCCCAGTACCACCATTCTACTCCCCAGAAATAATTCTCCGCAAATCCGGCGCGGCGCGCATAGTCAGCATTGTCTTTGAGGATCTGACTGTTCATGAGTGTCTTCTGCTCGTTCCAGGGCGTCTGGTACACATCGCTTTTAAACCACGGTTCGCCCTGCAGCTCCACCCCGATGATGGATTTGAGGCGCGGGTAGAAAATCTTCAGCAGTCCGGCCTTGATCCGATAAAATCCGGCTGGCAAAGGATAAGTGACATACAGTTTCCATTTGTCCTGATAAACCTTGCGGTACATAGTTGAACCAAAAATATCAGCCCCAAACCCGCCGACCCACAGCCATGACCCCTTTTCCCCGCTATCTGTGAGCACTATCGGCCGGCTGTCGAGGCTGCGCACCAAAGCGATTTCACGCTGCAGGAGATCCCGGTCTACAGCTGGGCAATTAGGTCCGAATACAAAAAAAGGTTCATTTTCCACCTGCCAGGCAGAAATCGCTTTGTTGATTTTATATCTTTGCACAGTGGCAGTGATGAACTCTAAAAGTTTCTGATTCCTAATTCCTAATTCCTGCTCCCTAATCCATTCTGGCTCGTGGCACTCTGGCCAGCCTGGCTGTTTGAGGCCCAGAGTCAAAATGAGCTTCACCTTTCGGGCCTCGGCTTCGCGGACAATAAAATCAATATCGCGAAAATTAAATTTGTCCTGTTCCGGCTCTATAACTTCCCACAGTCCCATGACCCGCAGGCGCCGAGGCTGGAGCTCCTCAAGCATGTCGACATACATTTTTTTCCAGTCCAAACCCAGATATTGCGCGTGGGTCAAAGAAAAATTTAATCCAAAACCCGGATCAGCTGATGGTGGAAATTGCCGTAAACAATACCAGGCAGTCAGAACCGCTAGTAAAATCAACAAAAAAAATAATCTTTTAATCAACCTGATCACGGCTTCAACAAGATTAATCCTACACTCAAAAGTAGGATCGCGGCGATTTTTTGCGCCAGGATCGTGCCGCTCACCCGTTCTTTCAGAATCTTGGGAAAATATTTTGAAAGAAGCACAGTGGTGATGAGCAAAAATCCGTACTGTGTGCCTTGCATAGCATTTACTATTGTAACGCTGCCAATGGCAATCGCATAATTTTGCAGCAGGCCACCGAGGCCACCGAAGACTCGCGCCCCATAATACAAAAATTTGTTTCCGGTCGATGTCTGACGTGGCGCTTCAAAAACATAGCTGCGAGTTTTGCGCGGGATCAAAAAACATAGGCTCATTGCCACAAACCCGAGCCGCGTCCAGATGAGTCCGGACACGAAATTAGTCTTGTCAAAAATATATTTGGTAAGAGTAAAATGCAAGGCAAATAGCACAGCCGCGATGATCGCATTGCCCAGAGCACGCGGGTGCCACCCGGATGCATCGTGCCGTAGGGAGATGAGCACAGCCCCTGCCACCAAAAACACAAACGCGAGCAGCTGGTCCGAAGAGAGACGTTCGCCCAAAAACAGATAAGCAAAACCGAGTGTAAACAAAGGCACAAACCCGCCTTCGATGGGCAGGAGACGAGAGATGCTGGTTTGCCTTGTCGCCACATACAAAAAATACAAGGCAATGATGAAACACGCTCCGCCGACAATCGCAATAAACAAATCTACCGGGCTCAAAAATTTGAGGCCGAAGGGCGCTAATACCCACGTGAAAAACCCGGTAATGCCGATATAAAATGCGTAAGCTACCGGGTGCCGCACGGCTCGCGTGAGCAAAAATTTATCAATCACGCCGTTTATCGCAAATAGAATATATGCGGCGATGGCAATGTAAATATAGGTCATAACCCCCTCTCCTTCTCCCCCTTACTAAGGGGGAGATTAAGCGGGGGTAGACCGTTATCCTGACAAATGTGCGAATACGCATAAGCGCTCTCGCGGATCGTGCGTTTTTGGGTTTTGAAATCCACAGCAATGAGCCCAAAGCGGTATTTATAGCCCTCGGCCCATTCAAAATTATCCAAGAGACTCCAGTGGAAATAGCCGCGCACTTGAGCTCCGTCTCTGATCGCGTGATGGACTTCTGAAAGATATGATTTGATGTAACTTTCGCGCTTTAGATCACGGGCGTCCGGCAACCCGTTTTCCGTGATGTAAATCGGCAAGTTATATTTTTTCAATTTCCGCAAGACTTCGTAAATGGCCCGCGGATAAATCGGAAAAATCTTCCAGTCCGTTTGCGCTCCTTCCCGCTCCATCCTAAAACCCAATCTATATTTTCTGTGGAAATAATGATTCAGACCCAGAAAATCATTGTTCGTTTGGCGGTAGGGAAAATCAATCTCAAGATAATCACTGAGCTTGGCCGCGAGCCCTCCATGATTGTAGGCAATATTCTGGGCAAAACCCACAAGCGCTTTGGGAAAATATTGATGGATAACTTCATATGCCCGATTATGCGCGGCAAGCAACAGCTTGTAAACTCTCCAGGCTTTGAGATAGCTGCGGTGGAACGGCGGCCATTGTCCGCGACCATAACTCAAGCCCGCATACAAGCAGGGCTCATTGACAGTGACCCAATAATCGACGAGGTGGCCGAGGCTTTGCGTCACTTTGGCCACGTAATTGCCAAAATATTGGCTTGCTTGTGGGTTCGCCCATCCGCCTCTGGAGGAAAACCATAAGGGATTCGTAAAATGATGCAAGGTCACAAAGGTCGCAAACCCGTTGTCTTTGAGAAAATTTAAAACTTGGTGATAATGCTCAAGGGTCTCCTCGCTGAACTTCCCTGCTTGGGGCTCGATGCGCGACCATTCCAGGGACAGTCGATGCGCGTTGTGATGGAGGTATTTTGCCATCTGGAAATCATCCTCATAGCGGTGGTAATGGTCAGAGGCGAGGCCAGTTTTTGGAACCCGGCCCTGTCTGCCAGCCTCGGCCCAATCATTGTTCTCAATCTCTCCTTCCACCTGATAAGCCGAGGTTGCAGCTCCCCACAAAAACCCTGCCGGAAATTTGAGTCCCGCACCGCTTTTGTTTGAGTTTTTTAAACTTTTTTTGTTTATCACTTTTTTGCAAATGGAGTACAAAATAGAAAATCATCAGGGAAAAGTGGTGCGGGATTGGCGATAGACGATGACTGCCGACTCTTTTAGTTCGTATTGCCAGTCAGGAAATAAAAATACATAGGAAACCACGCGCGCTCCGCGCGGCAGCTCTCGCCGCAATTTTTCGCCGAGTTCTTTCATAATTTTTTTGATCCCAAAAACCGTAATCACATCAAACTCCGAAAAATTTTTTTTCCAAAAACTCCCCCAATGAACAAAAGCGCGGCCAGAAAGGCCGGCTTTGTGGATCTTATATTTTGACCACCACACGAGAAATGGGTTGATTTCGTATCCGTGCGCCACAGCTCCGGCCCGTGCCATGGCAATCACTATCCGCCCATCGCCAGACCCGATGTCTGCCGCTTTTTGCCCGGGCCTAATAGCGGAGAGCACCACCATTCGGGCCACCGCAGCGTGTCTTGTGGGCACAAACGGCGCTCCGCGGATCACTGTGGAAAGCAGTAGAACCGCAACGCCGAACAAAATTAAATTGAGAATCATCTACTATTTGATTGCGTTGGCGATCACCCGGACAATCACGAACGACAAAATCACAATAATGATACCAATGATGGCATTGATTATCGTCTTTTTGCCGGATTCAGCCGTTTCTTCATTGCCTCCGGCTGTGATATACCGGAACCCGCCGATGATGAGGAACAGCACAGCAATCAGACCAACAATAGCCAGCAGGATGTTGATGATTCGCAGGATAAAATTAGAAATATTTGAATCTTCTGGGAGACCGGTATTGCCAGAACTTGGGATGTTGAGCTGTGCTGATGCTGCCAATGGAGCTATAACTAGCACGAGCATCGTAACCATAGCAGTCACATTAGCGATTTTAACAAGATTTTGTGTTTTCATTTATTCCCTGTTGTTAGATTAATTATTGAAATATATGGGCCAAAAGGCTCGAAAATCGACCGATTTCATTATATCACATTTTATGCAAAATAACGGCTGTTTGGTCGCGATACAGCTCTTGCCAGCCATCTTGAGTTAGCTCATTTACGATCTGACAGGGAATTTGAGCCAATTTGTGCAAATCCGACAGACGAGAAAAGACTGTGGAAAACTCGGAACCCTGACATTTCGGGACTTCCATGAGCACGGTTTTGATCTTGTGATCGCGAAACACTTCTCGAAAACGCGACTGCTCACCTCGAGGTGGATAAAACACGGCGGCATAGTCGGCCATAGCTCTGTAACCGCTCGCACTTGCCCAGTGAGGCATGCGGCCGTCAATAAAAACTTTTACACCTGGCAGGTGCCAGGCAAGATACCCGCCCCAAGCATACTCGTTAAATAAATTGCCAATTTCACCTGGCGAAAGTTCCTGGTGCAAAAAAATAACCGCCCCCACAGGATAGCCGTGGCCAGTTCCTGGATCAAATAGTAAAAGCAACGCAAAGGTGAGTAGAAATCCTCCGGCGATCAATTTGAGTACGTGGAGCAAGCGACGATCCTGCTCTGAAAACGCACGGCCTTGCCGCAGTCGCACGACCTCCTGCCGCAGTAAATCCGCTCCTTGCGAGAAGATCGGCAGTGCGCTTGCGAAAAACACCGGTCCCAAACGCAAACTCTTGGCATATCCCAAAAACAACACAATGCTTGTCGCCAGAACTGGCAACCGGTACTCACGCCGATAGCGCCAAGCGAGGAAAATAAAAATCGCTAAAAACACTAGAAGTGCGAAAAATAAAAATACAGATAACCACAATGAGTCTTTCAAAGCCGGCTGGACGAACACCGGCTGCCATTCGGCAATGTACCGCGTGGTTTCCGCTGAAAACAACACTGAAAAAATCTCCCGATAGATTCTCAAGCCATAAGGATTGATGAGGGTCAGGATAAAACTCGACATCAGGACGAAAAAAAATTTCAACCTTGACTGCGAGAAGATAGCGAATAGGAACAGCACTCCGAGGCCCAAAAAAAATCCGCCGTGGAGGTTGCTCCATGCCAAAAACAACAGCGGGATGAGCCAAAAAACCTTTCTGTCACGCTGGTTTAAGCTTTCTAAAAGCAGGAAAACAAAAAAGAACGTAATGATCTGGGGCCGCACACCAATGTGGTTAACCATGAGCAGGGCCGGAAGCAGCACCAAAAAAAATTGCAGGAGAGTCTCGACCCGCCACAGCCAAATCACAAACGGCAAAACCGCGAGGAGGGTAAAAAGCAGCACTGCCAGCCACCAGATGTGTTGCTCCTCAACAAACGCCAATCCCGCATCGGTGAACCATTCATGGTCCACCCACTCATACCCTGGCATGGTGTGAGAAAAAGTGTCAAAATGAGGCGCTTCATGGGTGCGCAAAATGTCTTGCCCGACTCGCAAATGCCAGCCGAGATCCGGGTCCAGCCGCGCCCGGGTAATTTGAAAAAACAGTAGACACAAGCCGATTGCAAACGTGATACGAAGCAGAGTTTTATTCATTCCAACAGTAGTTTACTCCCACCCGCCTAACTCGTCTGGTGACCCCAGTAGGAATCGTCAGCACTAGGCTGATCCGCCTTGGGCGGAAACCTAACCTTTGTCTGTTCCCGCCGCCTGACTCGTCTGGTGACCCCAGTAGGAATCGAACCTACATAAGCGGCTTACCTGCCCGCCACTGCCTCTACCCTCGGCAGGAATCGAACCTGCATCAAGGGATTAGAAGTCCCCTATTCTATCCATTGAACTACGAGGGCAAGGGCTATGGCAGGCGGGGAAGGCCGCTGCTCTATCCATTGAGCTACGGGGCCGTCAGGCGAGTCGGGCGGGTATCCGTGGGGACATCAGCTGCGACAGAAAACAACTTCATTCTGTCAGGTTTTGATAATTTACTCAAGCCTGGCTATAATCAAACCAATGGCAAAGTCAAAAACAAACAAACAGCTCGAACCGACGATCCTAGTGATCTTTGGGGCCACTGGTGAGCTCGCGCGTCAGCGTTTGATCCCGGCCATCTTTCGTCTGTTCGAGCGCAAACTTTTACCGCGAAAATTTCAGATTGTCGGTTTTGCGCGGAGTCCGCTTGCGCACAAAGAATTTCGAAATCGGGTGAAACCGAGCGCGGCTCCGTCTTCATGGAGTGGGTTTGCCAAAAAAATCTTCTACACCCCGGGAAATTTCACAAACAGTGAGGATTTTGGAAAATTAATGGCTTTTCTTACCGGACTAGAATCAAAAAAACACCGGTGCGCTAATCGCCTGTTCTATTTTGCCACTCTGCCGAGCCACTATCATACTATTTCACACGCGCTCGACGAATCAGGTCTCCTGCACGGCTGCCGGATTCACAAACGCCAAACCCGCGTAGTGCTCGAAAAACCTTTCGGTGCAGACCTCGTATCCGCGCGTAAACTCGATCAGACTTTGGATAAATATTTCGACGAGAGCCAAATCTACCGCATTGACCATTATCTTGGCAAAGAAACTGTGCAAAATCTCCTCACTGTGAGGTTCGCCAACAGCATTTTCGAGCCTGTCTGGAACAAGAATTATATTGACCATGTACAAATCACTTCCATGCAGGAAACCGGCATTGGAAATCGCGGCGCGTTTTATGAGCAGACAGGCGCTATCAAGGATATCACCCAAAATCATCTTATGCAGATCCTAGCTTTGATCTGCATGGAGCCCCCTGCAGACCTTTCTCCGGATGCGATTCGAGATGAACGGGCTCGCGTGATCAAAGCTATCCACAAATCCTCGAACGCAGAGCTGCGAAACTCTCTGGCTATCGGCCAATACCAGGGTTATCGCAAAGAACCAAACGTCTCCCGCAAATCTCGGATAGAAACCTACGCCGCGCAAAAATTATTCGTGGATACTGACCGCTGGCGCGGCGTGCCTTTTTATCTGCGCACCGGAAAATTCATCAGTCAAAAACTGACTCGCATCTCGGTTCATTTTAAACTCCCTGTCCCCTATCTCTTTACCGGAGAGCCGATGTATGCCAATGTGCTGATCTTTGAAATCCAACCGAACGAAGGGATCTTTCTGAATATCACCGCCAAATTCCCCGGTTTTGGCATTCGTCTTCATCCCGTAACCATGGAGCTCGGTTATCATTCGGCTTTCCAAGGTGAGTTCCCGGAAGCGTATGAGCGGCTCCTTTTGGACTTCATCGAGGGCGACCAGCGGCTCTTCGCCCGGTCAGACGAGATTGAAAATTCCTGGAAATACATTGATGAGATTGAAAATTTTATTACCGCCAGGCATCCGAAACTCGAAATCTACAAACCAGGGACCTGGGGTCCGCGAGGAGCAGACCTGCTCATTGAACGTGATGGACGCGGTTGGTATAATTGATAACATGGTACTTGCTCCCTCTCCCATCTGGGAGAGGGGAAAAACCAAATACGCGAGTATAAATTTATTATTTATTAGAAATTACTCATGCAAACAGTAGGCATCCTTGGTCTCGGGCGCATGGGAGCGCAAATCGCCCGCCGACTTCATAAACACAAATTCAAGGTTATTGCCTGGAACCGCAGCCCCGGGCCCCGGGAAGAGTTTTCCGCCCAAGGCGGACTGACAGCCAATACACCCCAGGAGTTGGTTGAAAAATTAGCGGCCACAGGCCAACCCAAAATCGTCTGGCTAATGCTGCCGGCCGGCGACACGACTGAAGAAATTCTGTTCGGGGAAAATGGAATCGCAAATTTGCTCGGAAAGGATGACATCGTGATTGACGGGGCCAACTCTTTTTATCGCGATTCACAAGCGCGGGCGGAAAAACTTGCGCAGCGTGGGATTTATTTTTTTGACTGCGGCACTTCCGGGGGCGTCTGGGGCGAACAACACGGTTTTTCCCTAATGGTTGGCGGTCCAAAAGACATCTGGCCACAAGTGGAACCGATTTTTAAGGCTCTGGCATACCCATCAGATTCCCCTCCTAGTGAGGAGGGGTTAGGGGAGGTTAACCCCCTCTTTTTCTCCCCCTCACCTGCCCGACTTCGTTTGGGCGAAGTCCAGGCGGGCGGGCGAGGGGGAGAAATAACAGGACACTACGGCCTGGTAGGCCCGTCAGGCGCTGGGCACTTTGTGAAAATGGTGCATAACGCCATTGAATACGGGATGATGGAAGCGATTGCCGAAGGTTTTGGGGTGCTCAAGGCCTCTCAATTCAAGGACATGGATTTCTCGCAAATTGCTCACATCTGGAGTAAAGGTTCAGTCGTATCTTCGTGGCTCGTGGATCTCGCCAAAAACATCTTTGATACCGAGGACATCGACAAGGTGGTCGGCGTAATCGCGCATACTGGCGAGGGTAAATGGACAATCGAAGAAGCAAAAAAACTCGGGGTTGCTGTACCGGTCATGGAGAACTCTTTTCAGGTGAGGGTGGATTCAGAAAAGCCGGAGAATCAAGAAATTTTTTCCAACAAGATCGTGGCGTTGTTGAGAAAACAATTTGGCGGCCACGAGGTTAAATATAAAAAGTAAGTTTGTCCGGGTCGGCTATCCTTTATGGGCAAGCAAAATGGGGAATTAACAATAAGACTTCATCTGTCCAAGACTCCGCCCCGTCTATGCCATCAGGTCCCGCTGAATAAATATGATCTTTCCTGGTTGTATCACACCCACCCTCGCCTTCGTTTTCATCCATGAGATAGGGTGAACCCCACGGGTCCCGCGGCGCTTTTACAAACCCTAATTTCGCAAATTGAGTGTTCATCGTAGACGCGCACGGGGCAGTGTTAGGGATATTTCGCAGATCCCCTGCGCTGCGGCAGCCGCAATCACTGCAGTTGTTTCCGGTGATATCTTTCAAATTTTTGTTTTGATCATCGCGCGCGAGCTCTATCGCCTTCATGATTTGCATCAAATCTTGCTGGGCACGGGAGGTTTTTGCTTTAGTCCTCGCATGACCCAAGGAAATCATCAAAATACTGGCCAACAGACCGATGATGGAGATAACTACCAGAAGTTCAATTAATGTAAATCCGTGTCTTGCTCTTACCCCCATAGCACAGCCCTCGCTGGAGACCCATCGCCGCCCGCGATCCGTAGCGGCAAAGCGGTGAGATTATAACTGCCAGCTTTCACCTTGCTTAAATCCAGTCCTTCCAAAATCACAATCCCTGCTTTCAGTAAAACCTTGTGCACCGGATGCCCAGGCGCGCTTTTCGCCTCAATGCCAAGATAATCTATGCCGATGAGCGAGATCTTTTTTTTTGCCAAAAATTGTGCAGCTTCCAGGGACAGTGAAATATAATCAGAAGTAAAGCGGCCTTTTTTGTACAGAGCGGAGTTGTGCGTTTTTAGGAGGATGCGCTCGCCGCGGGAGATTTTGTACTTTAACAAAGACTCCCTCTCAATCTCCCCCTCATGAGGGGGAGAAAGAGTAGGGATGATAACTCGGCAAGGGCCGATTATTTTTTTTAAGTCAATTTTGTCCGCCCCGGATTTATCAAACAAAAAATGCTTCGGCGCGTCAATGTGCGTGCCAGTATGCGAGGATAATTCAATCTTCGAAGTTATACCAGTACCACGATTTTCTGCGCGTGAAAATCGCACGTCACCCGGCCAAGGGATTGTGGTGTGGTCGAGATTCAAGCTGATGTCGTAAAACTTTGGCACTCTACCCCTCTCCCCCTCACGATTACGTTCGGAGACTCTCCCCTCGCAAGGAGAGAGTAATAATGAAAATACTATTCCAAGTAATATTTTAGCACGCCGACAGCCAGAATGCCCAACAAAAGCAACCCGACAACGTGACTTGATTTATCGCGGCGATGTTCGTGGGAGATTTCGGGAATCAGATCAGCGGCCGCGATATAGATGAAAATACCTGCGGTAACAGCCAGGAGCTGCGGCAGGAAAGGTTCGAGCTTTCCTCTGGCCAAAAAAACCACAAGCGCCCCCGCGACATTCGCTAGCGAAGAATAGAAATTGGCCAAAAAAACTTTTTTACGAGCCCATCCGTGGTGAATCATCACCGAGAAATCGCTGATCTCCTGGGGCAGTTCATGCGCGGCCACAGCCAAGGCCGTGAGGACCCCCAAGGGGACATTCACCAAAAACGCGGCAGCGAGGACTGCGCCGTCTATAAAGTTGTGCACTGTATCCCCAACCAGGAGCAGGGTTGGCGTAGCGTGATGGTGAATTTCGCTGTCATCCTCATGATGATGCGGATGGAATTTCAAAATCAAACTCTCCAGGATAAAAAAACCGACGATTCCACCGAGCGCAACTAGCAAGAGGTTTTGCGTCTGTCCCTCGCCCATTTCCAGAGCTTCTGGCAAGAGATCCAAAAAAACAGTGGCCAAAAGCGTTCCAACTGCAAAGGATACAAAATGAATTGAGAATTTGTTAACCCAATGGGCGCGGGCCAACAGTGCCACACCGCCGATCAAAGACAACACGCCCGAAAGTACGGAGAAGATGATGATTATGAGGAGTATAGGCATTGTTTGTCCTTCGAGTTTAGACTTTAGCTTTCTGTAAAAACAGGCTCAAGAGTAGTTTCGGCGGCTCTTCCGATGTCTTGAGGCGCAGGTCCAGAGCGCGCAGATCGCGCATCATAGACATCAATTTTTCCTTGGTGAATTTGCGAGCAAGTTTGGAGTTAATCCACACCCGACCTTCTTTCCAGCCTAAGGTGGCGGCAATACCCGCCGGCGACTCCTTTTCTAAATCTTTGACCAGGAGCAACGAACGAATTTGCGAAGCGAGAGCGCCGATGATTTGAATAGTTTGAGTCTTGAGTTCATAGGCCGGGCCCGAGCCCATGAGATCGTCTAACAATTTCTGGGCCTCCGCTCCTCGGCCTTCCGCAAAAAGATTTGTGAGCGAAAAAACGTTTTGCGAGATGTTGGGGCAAACGAGCACGCGGACAGCAGTGATTCTGATTATTTTTTCCTCACCACTAAACAACATCAATTTCTCTAGCTCTGAACTTACCTGCCATAAATCATATAAACTCTCCTCTTCATTTCGGCCCATTAAATTCACAAATTCCGCGAGCGCCTCTGGTTCCATCGTAAATCCCTGATTTCGCAAATAATTGCCCACCCAGATTTCCAAGTCCGTACCGGAAGGGATCATAAATTCTTTGGCCTGGGCCTCTTTTTGCAGAGTCTTGAAAAACTTCAAACGCTTATCGAATTTTTCAGTCTGTTCAAATATGACATAATCTCCCCCGTGATCAGACCCCGCTTCGTTCTCGCGAAGGCGAGGTGAGGGAGACTGAGAGGGGGTAGATAACAAACCCATCAAATACTCCTCGCTCCTAGGGTAATTTTTCAACTGCCCCAGAAAATTCTTCAAAACCACTAGCTTCTTGTTTGCAAATAATCCCTGGCTTTCCAGGGTCTCGCGCAGCCGAATTGTCAATTCACTATCTGGGGTATTGCCAATTTCCAGCTCCTCTACGAGGCCAACAAACTCGCTCTTAATTTTTTTTATTTCCCGCGATAAGGTGAATGTGTCAGGACCGTGAAAAAACAGAATCATGAATTTAGAATTAGGAATTAAGGATCAAAATAATGCCTGCTCTTTTCTCTTTTTTGAGCTGATCTTCCCACTGATTAAGCGGTTCAGATCCGATACTCTCACTTTCCATTCCTTGCCGATTTTGAACCCAGGCAACCGCCCGATTTTGCACCACTCCCGAATGGTTTTTTCACTGACTGCAAAAAACCTGGAAAGTTCTGGTACTGAATAAATTTTCTCTTTTTGCATCATCTCCTTGCAACAAAAAATCCCTTTAGAATATATATACATTCTAGCAAATACCCACCCTGAAATCTATTCATTTCCTCGTCTCGTAAGCCCTTTACAAACCAGTCATTTTCTGCTATAATGAGGGTGATTTGATATCCTATCTTCGATGATAGGATGGCCAAAAATAGGGCAAAATCGAGTTTTCGGAAACAAAAAACAAAAAATAAATATGACTGGCCAAAAACCTTTTGTCGAGGCCGACAAAAGGCTCATTTCTCTAGCTGAAGCTGCCAAAAAAGTCGGCACTACCCCTGCTTATTTGAACGTGCTTATTCACCGCCATAAACTGCGGGCGGAAAAGGTGGGACGTAACTGGTTGACCACTGAAGAATGGCTGTTCGAACATTTTGCCCGGACTCGGGGCGCACCACCCCCTGGATTGCAGCGATATGTGTCCGAGCCTACCCTCAAGCTACCCAACATCAACCACCTTTTAGCTAGCCATAAAACTCCTCCCCGGAAAAAGAAAACCAGGACCCAGTACCTGATGCGCTTAGCATCTGCCGCTGCCCTGGTTTTTTTGTTAATTGGAGTCATAGGACTGGTTTATTCTACAAAACAATCCCGTGACTATTTTGCCCAAAAAGGATCCGGTCAAAACGAAACAAAAAGAATAATTGAGGTTTTGAAAGATCTGCCTGAATATTCAGGTGAAGTACTGGGCATCAACAGTGCTCTTGGTCAAGCATCAGGATCCTGGTGGCAAAGATTGACGTCTAGTGTTTTGAGATTAGGTCGTAGTATGCTCGGGTTTTTGAGAAAAGATATCCACCGTGAAGAGCCAGTAGAAATAGTGATTACTCCTCCTGCCCCCCATACCCTGCCCCAAAGCGCCCCATCTCTATCACCCGAGACGATACCGCAAAACTCAACATCCCCCCTCCCCCCTCCACAAGTGATCATCCGCGACGTTCAGGTAATCGAAAAAGCTGTCCCAGGTCCGAAAGGTGCCAAGGGAGATCAGGGAGATCAAGGTCCACAAGGACAAGCAGGGCCGCAAAG
>JAHFJD010000014.1 GCA_023246055.1 Candidatus Doudnabacteria bacterium | reverse complement strand
CCAATGACATTGAGATTAACCGCCTCTTTCGGTGTTGGATACGCGGATATACAATGCAAAAGCGCATATTCGGTGCTCGCATTTTCAAAAATCTTCACGGCCGTGTCAATCTCGCGCTCGTCTGCCATGCCGCGGGAAATAATCGTGGGGATCTTGGTGGCAGCTACCGCGGAAAGCAATTCTTTGTTCACTATATCAAACGAAGCAATTTTCATAAGTGGTACGCCAAGTCCCGCTAGAAACTCTACGCTCTCCTGATCAAACGGTGTAGAAAAAAACATAATGCCAACATGGTCAGCATGCTCTTTTAGCTGGCGCTGCTCGTCTTGCGAGAGTTCACACTGTTTGAGAATGCCAAACACAGGATTGTCTTTTTGAACACGCTTTTCGGTCACATAGGTTTGGAATTTGACTGCACTCGCTCCAGCAGTTTTGGCAGCGTCTATAAGCTTCTTGGCCGCGTGAAAATCGCCATTGTGATTAATCCCGACTTCGGCGATTATAAAAGTTGTTTGATCGCGGCCAATATTGAGTTCTTTGAGAGATTTGGACATATTTATTGGTTAAGATTAAATCCACCGTCAACAGTGATATTTTGGCCTGTTATATAGCCAGCATCGTCCGAGGCGAGAAAACAAATTACACCGCTAACATCAGAAGTTTCCGCCATGCGACCAAGTGGAGTTTTGCGGATATAATTGTCTACGAATTCGGGTTTTTGTTCGTTAAAAATCCCGCCCGGACTCACGGCATTGACCTGGATGTTATACTCGCCAAGATACGCGGCAAAATATTTGGTTAAATGAATCACCCCGGCTTTGGTAGCGCCGTAAATCTCCGAACTATTTCGCCCCGAATCACCGTAAATTTTTTTGTCGGCTGCCACCACGCCATAGATCGAGCCGATGTTGATGATTTTGCCCTTTTCTCGCTCAAGCATTTTTTGCGAAAAAATTTTTGTGCACAAGATGGTGCCTTTGAGATTCACATCCATGGCCTGGTCTATTTCTGGTTCAGTGCGCTGCTCAAAAGGAGTAAAAATTCCGATTCCTGCGTTGTTAATGAGCACATCAACCTCGCCGATTTTCTTTGCCGCGGCCTCAATAGACTGTTTCGAGGTTATATCCATCTGAAAATATGTCATTTGTGGGTGAGTGGTCTCGGATTCTGCTTGCAAATCGGTAGCTATGACTGTGGCTCCGTTTTTGAGAAGAGCGACAGCTAGCGCTTTGCCAAGCTGCCCATTTGCGCCAGTGATCAAAATCTTTTTGTTTTTCAGATCATAAAGGTTAGACATGGATAACTCCTTGTTTAATGATGTCTCTGACAGACTGTACGATTCGGGAAACTTCGCTGTCAGTCAATCTTGTACTCAAGGGCAATGACACTGTTCGCACTCCGATGTATTCAGTGTTTGGAAAATCACTGGCTGTGATGCCGAATCTGTCAGCATAAAATTTGTGCGCGTGCACAGGAAGGAAATGCACTCCAGTGCCAATACCGCGCTGATGTAGTGCTTGCCTAAACGCGTCTCTGTCGATTCCGCTTCGCTCTCGGTCGACCAAAATAGTGTAGAGATGGCGGGCATGTTTGATATCGGGTGGAATCGGCGCTGGGGTAGTCACAGGCAAGTCTTTGAAACTCTCGCTGTACAAATCCCAAATCTCTTGGCGACGACGATCGTTTTGCTCAATCCTTCGCATCTGGTGCAGGCCAAGGCTAGCTTGCATATCTGTCATATTGTACTTGAATCCTGGCAACAACACCTCATAATGATCGTAGCCTCGATCGGAATATCGCTGCCAGGCATGCTTCGACAGTCCGTGCAGAGCGGAAACCTTGATTTTTTTGGCAAAGGGCGTGTTGTTGGTGGTGATCATCCCGCCTTCGCCTGTGGTGATATTCTTCGTCACATAAAAACTAAAACAAGTCAGATCAGAAAGACTGCCGATTCTCCGGCCCTTATATTCAGCCCCCAGTGCATGTGCCGCGTCTTCGATCACATAGAGGTTGTGACGTTTCGCGATATCAAGAATTTCATCCATTTCGCAAGGCCGACCATACATATGCACGGGCATGATGGCGCGAGTTCGAGGCGTGATGACTGATTCGATTTTCCCGGGATCAATATTTGCGGTGTCGAAGTCCACATCTACAAACACAGGAGTCGCTCCGCTGTGAATGATCGAATTGACTGTCGCGCTGAACGTGAGCGGCGTTGTGATCACTTCATCGCCAGGCCCTATACCGCAAGCGAGCAGTGAAAGATGCAAGCCTGCAGTGCACGAGTTTAGGGCCAGCCCGTGTTTGGCACCAACAAATTGAGCGATCTGTTCCTCAAACTCTGCAGTCTTTGGTCCAGTGCCCAGCCAGCCGGAACGAAGAGTTTTCACTACTTCTTGAATTTCGTCTTCCTCAATATGAGGCAGGCCAAACATAATATAATCGCTCGAGTTGGTCATACCCTTACATTAACTCCTTGATCAAATAAATATTTACGCGCTTTAATCGGGCTCTGATCCGTAAAATGGAAAATGCTGGCGGCAGAAACCGCAGAAGCACCGGCAGAGATAGCGTCTTTGAAATCAGATAATTTGCCTGCGCCGCCGTGAGCGATCACTGGAATAGAAACTTTGGAAACCACCCCGGCAAGCAGCGGAAGGTCATAACCAGCCATCGTCCCCTCGCGGTCTACGCTCGTTAGCAGGATTTCGCCTGCTCCCAAATCTTCAACCTGCTTCGCCCAGACAACAGGATCGAGTCCGGTCGGTTCGGATGCGCCTCTAATAAAGACCTCATCTCGGCCGTTCGGATTTTTTTTGACATCAATCGAAACCACGATTGTCGAACTGCCGAAACGCCGAGCCGCGTCCTGGATAAGTTCCGGATTTTCCACGGCGGCTGTATTGATCACTATCTTGTCCGCCCCGCTCTTGAGCAGGTCTCTGATCTCATTCACCGAGGTAATTCCCCCGCCGACTCCGAGCGGCATAAAGCACTCTTCGGCGACGGTTTGCACCAGATCGAGAAAAGTTTTTCTGTCCTCGCGGCTCGCCGAAATGTCCAAAAATAGGAGCTCATCGGCTCGCTGGGCATCGTAAATTTTCGCTGTGGTCACCGGGTGTCCCACATCCCGATAATCGGCAAACTGCACGGATTTCACCATGCGACCGTCTTTTAGCAGCAATGAAGGAATAATTCTAGTTTTCAGCATATTTGGGATTCCAGGAAATAAAATTTTCCAATATTCTCAAGCCATCTTTCTGACTTTTCTCGGGATGAAATTGCGTGGCAAAAATATTATCATAGCCGATTATCGCCGGAAAATCATATCCGTAGTTGGCGATCGCAAGAACGAATTTATTATCTTCCGGGACGAAATGAAAACTGTGCACAAAATAGAAATTTGCCCCATTTGGAACACCGGAAAGTAGCGGATGCTCGAATTTTTTCTCAAGGCTATTCCAGCCAACATGTGGAACACGCAGCTCGCCGGCGCCGGAATTTTTAAAATCAAATTTTCTCACCCTGCCCGGAATAAAGCCCAACCCTTGGTGCTCACCAAATTCGAAACTCCGATCCGCCAGGAGCTGCAGGCCAAGGCATATCCCCAAAAACGGTTTCCGCTGTTCAATAATTTCCTCACGCAAGACCTCCTCCATTCCGCTTTTTCGGAGATTGTCCATGCCCTCCCCGAATGCTCCGATTCCTGGCAACACGATACGGGCCGCGCTCCGCAAATCTTGCGGATCGGCGGTTACCAAAACCTCGCCGCCAACAAATTCCAAAGCTTTCTTCAAAGAATGGAGGTTTCCTATTCCGTAATCAATGACGGCTATTCGATTATCCATAATTTTTGATCCCATAATTCTTTACCCCTTCGTGCGTGCGATGGATCATGAACCCAGGGGCTGACCATATGTTTCCTGGCGATCGCATAAAATTCGTCCTCACTCATTTTTAGCCACTGCAAGAGCACATTGAGACTCGCTGGCCGCATGCCTTCCCATTCTTTGACCAGGTGCAAGCCCTTGTCCCTAGTTAACCTGCCGTTTCGGATATCAATCGAGGCTAAATGCGACATGCGGCCATAACCGCGTTTGATATATTTGAGATAATCCTGCACACCCTGCATCATGTCTTCGATCTTTTCGTAATTGTATTCCGGCGGCACGCCTTCGACCTCGTCGCCTTCCCAGCCAACCTCTCGTTTGATGATCTCCACTTGCTTCTTCACGTCCCAAGGGATGTAGCTCCCCAGACAAATTGACCGGCAGCCGAGTTTGCGAAGCTCGTCGCGCGACGGATAAATATATGGTGCCATGTCGCGCCACGTTACGGTCTTGTCACCGAGCATACCAAACATATCTTCGGCGGTAATACCCAGATTGATAAACATATTAAATCTCCGTTCATCTACTTCTTCGTTCTCATCATAGCTGTAATAGCTTTGGTACTCGGCCGACGGCTCTCCCCAAATAATCAGCGGTATGTTGAATCGGAGTGCCATCTGCATCGGGGTCACAAAAATTCCCACGTGCTGATACCACAATATATCCCCTTTGCGCTCGAGGGACACCCGCATCATTTTCTTTATGAGCTGCCAATTAGCTTTAAATCTCAAGATGTCCACGCCCAAACGCTTCACGGTGCGCTGCGTGTTAGCGAGGACCCTGGGCCGCATCATGTGATGATCAAAACTAACGATCAGGGGTTTGAGACCATATTTTTTCACAGCCGCCCAGGCCGCAAAAGTGCTATCTTTGCCCCCGCTAAACGGAATGATACAGTCGTATTGGCCTTGGCCTTTGTACTTGGCAGCGAGGTCGAGAAACTTCCTCTCTTTGGCTGCCCAGTCAATTTTTTCCTGCTTGATTTCCACGTTCCGGCAAGTCGAACACACCCCCTCGGCATCAAAAGTAATAATATCTTGAGTTTCCGGCATGACGCATTTGCTGCAGCGTTTAAGTTCCATATTCATTCTCCTTTTTTACTGCCATAACGATCTTATCGTAAAGTACGCCGTCGTGGTTCAAGACCTTGGGTATAGTTGTGACATATTTGAAACCAGCTCTTTCAAAAGTCCTGCGCGCCCGCAGATTTTCCGGAATCACGCCGAGCTCGACCTCCTCGAGTCCCAAAATTCTAAAAGCATATTCGACTGCCAGCTTTGTGGCTTCCGTCCCGATACCCTGGCGCCAGTATTGTTTGTTCCCAATGAGGATTCCAAAAACCGCGCGTTTTTTTTCCCAATCAATGGGTTCAAGTTTGACGTTGCCGATATGAACATCATTCTCCCGGTCGAAAACTCCCAGCAAAGCTGAAGCCCGATTGTCATTTTGCTGCTTGATATAATCGCGCAACTCCGGCAGTGTCGTTTTTCTTGTTTCCAAAAAATTATTGGCATCCGGATCATTGAGCCACCCCGCATATTCCTCGGTGGCGTCAGCTGCGCCGAGTTTTCGCAAATAAATTCTCTGGCCAAAAAACTTTTGCGATCCGTTTTCAGTTGTAAAGTGTCTCCGCAAGCCGGGATCGACAAATTCTACCAGATTTTTGTCACGAAATTTCGAGATATACCCGTAAACCTGATCGAACGGCAGATCGTGTTTGACTGCAATATCCAAGATGGAATGTTTGCCATCAAAATATCGCGGCAAGCAGTCCATGAGATAGTTCCATTTCGGCTGATCCGCGGAAAGAGCATCTTTGATCGACGGGTCAGTTCCTGGCCGCATATAGAGCTCATATTTCGGATTAGAGAGGGCTACGAGACCCTTGAATTTACGCGTTAAGAATGCGTCCTGTTCCAGCACATCAATCATGGACATGATAATCTCTGCGGTTTCTTCGAGGCTCTCTTTATTCATGAGCGATAAATTATCAGCGCTAGTGTGATACTCCGAAAAACACGAGCCTTCCCCCTCGCAGCGGGAAAGTGAAATCATCGGCACCTCAATACCCGGCGCTTCCCAAACTGTCTCATCATTGCCCACTATTTTGCGAAACTGGTCACTCCAATACCCTGACCGGCTGCGATGCCGCAGCACGTGGTGCGCGATTTTGTCGATCAAACTTTTCCCCGCAAAACTTTCTTGCAAGGCAAATTTCTGACTCTTAAGCCCCACCATTTCAAGAAATATTCCCAGCCGAAAATTGGCAATCTCAGACTCTGGCAAATCAGCCAAATAAAATACTGTACCGATGTGTTCTGGGGCAACAATCAGCCGGTAAGTATATTTCGTGGACCGCCCCTGGAGTCTGTTCATGACTGCTGTGAACACGGCATAACCTGACGGACCATCATTGAGCTGCGCTGCGTGGCAGTTATGGGCATTCAAAATAATGGTTTCGCGGGATGCCCCTTCATGCGTGTATTCGAGAACCTTCATAGTTCCCGGTTCATGAGTGGTTACGAGCTCAACCTCATACTCCCCATCTTCGAGTTTTTGGTACAGAGCAAACGGCATGCAAAAACCCCACTGCTTCAAAAACGGTTTGTAGTAAAGATCACAGTGATAGACAATATCATTCGGCCGCTGCTCTCGGAAAAATAAATGTTTTTTCAGTTCCTCAAGGCTCACCCGTCCCTGGAAGCATTCTGAAGAACCGATCACTCCCAAAGGGTAGGCTCTGCCGTCATAGACAAGCTCGCCGTCCTTGCGGATTTCAGCTTTTTTGACCTCCCAATTTTGTGGCACGATCCAGCCGTTGTGCTCACGGCCAGATTCATACTCCAAAACCCGAAACGGCAAATATTCCCCCAAAATGCGGTTCTGCTCGTCTGTTCCCGGGGACACAGGAGCCACTGGCAAACCCTGCACCCGTTTGAGAATATCCATAATCATTTTTTTAATCCTCCCGCATTGTAAACCGCTCGAAATCCCATACCTTCATCAAGCTTTCCGTGTGAAGTGTAAAACCTACTGCCCAGCTCTATGCTCTCTCGGACATTTTTCCCCTTTTCGTTTAACACTTCACTGATCTCCAAGAGCCCGCCAACAGAAGCTATATAGATTGCGCTCTTATCTTTGCGGACCACGACCCCTGATGTAAAGGGATGGTAATCTTCTTGCGGTTTCCGATACCGACAACCTTTGAGGTAAACCCGCTCGTTTTCAAGGTATGTTGCTGCCCCGGCATACGGTTCATCAAAAGCGTTAATAAACCGGCAAATCTGTTCTCCGGTCCAGCCCCAGTTGATATAACCTTGCGCCTGGGTGGACAAAAAAGGATAATACGAACTCTGCGATTCCTCAAGTCTCACGAGTTTGAAAGTTTTATTGAGTTTAATATCACGGAAAAATTCCTTGAGAAGCTCCAGCTCTTTTCCGGCCATGAAATCAAAATAATCAATCGGCCGCATAGCGCGCTGTGGCAAAACAAACTCTTGGCGCTTGATGATTTCGCCGCGATGAAATGACTCTTTGCCGCCGCGAATGATTTGCAGGTTAGCCGCGCCCTGGCGATTGCCATGCAAAATCTGCCATGTGTAATGCGCACCTCCCCGGTACCGAGGCAAATCAATGCCCATAAAATCCAGGAGATGACCGGGACGGAACAGTTTCACGGTTTTTTTCTCAAAAATCCAAACTGCCCCGAACGCCATGCCCAAGGTTGCGGGATTTACAAATTGCTTCAATCTCTTGTCATGATTAATGTCGGCAGACTCGTAAACTGTCACGCGATTTGCCTTCAAGATTTGCTGCAAAGTCTTCCGGCTCCCCGGTACGATTTCTCCAAGGTGCCGCTTGGAGGTAAAAACTGTGAGACGAAAAGGCAGGTGCTTCTTGGCGAAGACGACAAAATCAGCGAGAATCCGGGAGCCACCGAACAGCACTACGTTGTCGATTGTTTTAAATTTCATGTCCTGGAAATTACTTCTTGATATTTGGCTGAAAAAATGCGCAGATCTTTCTCAAATGCTTCATTGGTGAAATATTTCACGCCCCGAAAATTCTGCACAAACCGCCCCGCAAAACCGCGTTTGAACAAAGCGATATCGCGCTGTTTCTCGGTCGGGTAATAGCCAAATTGCGCTGCCGGACTGCCTGGTTGTTCTGTGTCAATAAATTTCACACCCTTCGCTTTCAAATATTCCGCTCCCTTATAAATCAAGGCGTGACCAAAAGCCAGGGCGGGTAGCTCGCGGTCATGCACTGACGAAGCATAGCAGGCTTTTCCCGCCCGGACATCGAAATAAATTAAGGCGGCGTATTGACCCTTGTACTTTAATCCAAACAATACCGCCTCTCCTGCCTGCAGCCGTTCGAACTGCTGATCAAACGTCTCTTTTGGTCGGGTGACCCGGCCAGCCATTTTGTAATGCAGCCTGCGGTATTCCTCATGCATATTGTAATCCGAATTTTCATTATCAGTATGAGTGATTTCCACGTTTGGGTCATCTATAACTTTTTTAATCTCATAGCGGTGTCCCTTCCGGCAGGAGGCGAGGAAATCGTCAGTGGTTAAATCAATGAGATAGCTTAAAATAGAACATTCCACATATCCGTATTTTTGCAGATAATTGTATGTCACATGACGGTCCAACGGATCAATCTGAAACTCGATTTTATCAATTTGATTGTCCTTGGCGATTTTGTCTATTTCAGAAAACACTGCTTTCTCAAGCGCGCTGTTTGCCACTCGCGGCGCATAAATAAAGTCTCCCGGGATACTGGCCGCGACTCCTGGCTTGTCTTTTAAAATCGGCAAATACACTGTGGCTTCCGGCCGGCCATTTTGCAAAAGTATAAAACTTTTATCAGCCTGCAAAATCTTTTCGTCACTGGCAATAAAATTCCAATGCCGCAGGCTGATCTCTGAATACCGCGGACCGGCCGCGGTTTTGTCCAAAACTTCACGCCAGTATTGCCAGAACCGGGTTTCGTCTTGCTCTTTAAATAACAACGTGGCAGTCATATTTCAAGAATAATTTTGAACTTCTTGCAACACTGCGTCTTCAAAGTTTTTCAGCGATTCTTCGCGAGTCAACTCTGAAGGACGATAATCGAAATCATCGACAAAGAAGCGGTAAGAAATCTCGTCGACAGCTTTCAGATAGTTGAGCACTTGCTGCTCTTCGATTTGATATCCATCAACTATTTTTTGAAAAGCCTTGCGGCAACTTTCTACATCAGTAACTCGGAGGAGTCCCGGGAAATCTCGATACCAAGGATATCCAAAAATCATGGCTGGCTTTGACCACAACACCGCTTCCCAACCAGGCGTGCCAGTAACGACAGCTACGGCCTGCGATTTATCCAGTAATAAATAATTGTCTGTGTCCACGGGAACCAAAAATACATTTGGCAGGTTGGCAATTTTCTGGTAGTAACCTTTGTACCTGGCTTCTGAATAGAATATGCCTCCCACTTGCCATTGATTGGGGTGCTCCTTCACGTAAATGACCCAGTCCGGCGGCAACGAAGCGGCCAAAATCTGAAGCATCAATATTTGATCATAAAAAATGTCGCCCTGCGGTGAGGTCGACCGCTCCGGTTGAAAATTCAGTGGCACATATATGAATTTCCTATGCCAATTGGGTTTGGTCTGGAGTTTGTGATAGTCCCTACGGGAGTTACGGCTCCCGAAACGTTTCTGGATCGCCACTTTAACCGTCTTCCAGAGCTGGCGATTCCGCCAAGCTTTGGAAATTATTTTCAACCGTGATTTCTTCCGCGGCCCAAAATAGCTCATATAATTGACATAATGCGGGGAGGACCGCACCCGTTTCTGCTGATAGGCATTGTAATAAATTTGGATATCCTGGCTCAAATCAGTGAGGCGAAAATTCTGGCCATCGAGTTCCTTCATTTTCATTTGCAATGAAACACTCCCTTCCCAGAAATCGCGGTACATCAAGTCGCGATCAGAAACAATCGTATTTTCAAACATCAAGGTCTTTATTCCCAAAAGCTTGGCCAGCTCGTAGATCAAATAGTTATAAATCGAGTGCGGGACAATGGTAAACAGAACGAAATCCGGGCGATATTTCTCTAAGAGGCCGTGCCAATATCCGACCATCTCGTAATATGTGTGGCGGCGCTCCAGGGCTGACATAGCGCGCAGCGGAGCGGAATTGATCATTGTCTGGGTTAAAGATTCCACTCGATACAATTGCTTTAAGAGTTTAGTTGAGGCTGGGGCAAATGCAGCCGCGTCAATCCTTGGTGAAGGAACGCCAGCAATGGCATCAAGATAATCGTGAAAAATTATCTCCGGGAATTCCTGCTCTACGCGTCTGTCACCCCCAACCCAGTAAATAACCTCGTGACCGTGTGTTTCGAGCATTCTGACAAGCCCCGCCATTTCTCCTTCATTTGTATCTGCTATCAAAAAACATTTCATAATAACTATACTTCCCGCAGGTTATAGACTTTGAAAAAATAGGAATTCTTGTCAGCCAACAGGACTTGCGGCGAACCCTGCTCTTCGACACGACCTTGATTCAAAATCAGGAGCTCGTCGACATCCATAATGGTCGAGAGACGATGTGCGATAATCAAAACTGTGATTTTGCCTTTGAGTTTTTTGATAACTTGCTGAATCATCATTTCTGATTCATTATCGAGAGCGCTCGTGGCTTCATCCAGGATCAGAAATTGCGGTTTTCTAGCCAGTACCCTAGCGATAACGATTCTCTGCCGTTGTCCCGCTGAAAGCGCAATCCCCCTCTCGCCCACTATTGTTTCGAATTTCTTGGGGCAGGTTTCAATAAAGTCATAGATGTTCGCCATCTTGGCAGCTTCCTCAATCTCGGCTTGAGTCAGATTCTGATTGTAAAACCGGATATTATTTTCAATCGTATCATTCGTGAGAAAGATGTCCTGTGATACATAACCGATATTTTTTCGCCATTCGCTAAGCGAAATTTCAGAGATGTCAACTCCGTCGAGCAAAATGCTCCCCTGGGTCGGCGAGAGCAGTCGGAGAATGAGATCCACGAGCGTGGTTTTGCCTACGCCTGACGGGCCGATTATCCCAATCGTTGTTCCCTTCTGGATAACCAGATTCAATTTCGTCAAAATTTCCTTGCCCTCTTTATATGCAAAAGTCATACCTTTGAATTCCAAACTCTTTTGAAAATCGAATGGTTTGATGCCCGTATGCATCTCTTTATTTTGCGCGGCCCGTTTTTCATATTCCAAAATACTGACAACGTGAGGCAGAGAATCATTTGCCGTATGCAGCCCCCTTTGCAGCTGCTGCACATAGTTAAAAATCCGATCAATCAAATATACAATCACAGCCAAAGCCGCGAGCTGGAAATTTGGAGAACGATAAAGAAAGGCAAAAACACTCAAGATGAAAATCACGCCCACCGGCACGATCAATGCGCCACTTAGCCCTTTTAGAAAAACAGTTCTGATGTTCATCTCTTTTAACTTTTTAAAATAGCGGCTGCTTTTCTCATACGCTCCTTCTTCGACCCCCATAACCTTGATAGTCTTGATGCCGATAATGTTTTCGCTAATATGGTGGACGGCATCTTTGCTCAAATTGGTCCGTTCCTGCGCGATTTGCCTGACCTGCCAATACAACCGCTTGAAAACGAGCAGGGATACCAGCCCCAATCCAAATGCGATTAAAGTAATGCTTGCAGAAATATTCATGGCCACAACCGCATAAACCGCAAGACCGATGAGCAGTCCCAAAAGCAAGGCAAACTGATTTAACATTCCGCTGAACACCAGGACATCTTGCAACAAAATAGTTTCGAGATATCCGGATTTTTGCTGCATCAAATAAGGCCAATCCGCATGCAAAACTTTTTTAAATAAATTATTCTTTATCTGTTCTTCGTATTCATTGGTAATTTTGGCGCGAAGCAGATTGATCCAAATGCCAACCACTGCTTTTGCGGCGAATAGCAAACCGATGAATACCAGCAAATAAGTTATCGATAATTCGAGATGAAAGAACCCAAACAGCTTGCCAATCTGCCGGGAAATGAAGTCTGTGCCTTTATTTCCCTGCCCAAATACCAGCGAAAAAAGCGGAATTAAGGCATTGATTCCGATTCCTTCCAAAAACGCCTCAACAAATGCGAGAGCAGTGAGGAACACAATTTGCTTCCGGAACTTTCCAAAAGCCTGCCAGGAAAGCGTAAAAATTTTTACTAGGCGCTCAGCGACCATAACGAAAAAACCCTCACCCTTACCAAGGATTAATTTTTTCTACCACTTTTTTCTTGAGCTTCATATAGACTTTCTCGGCTGACGCTTCGAGCTCTGGGGAGACTAGCCGCAAAATCTCTTTGCCCATTATCCGATATTGGCCACCCACTTTGTTGGCCCGAAGCAGACCATGTTTCAGCATTCTTTTGAGCGTGCTTTCACTAACCTTCAAAAGCTCCTCTGTTTCCGCAGTAGTGTATATAGCATTCTCTTTGATTTCCATGTCCATACTCTATTTGTTTTTAATAATAAATTTACTCTCCGAACCTCCTCTTTTTTCCCTCTCCTCTAGTAGCGGGAGAGGGTTAGGGTGAGGGGGTTCAGGCAATAAATTTTGGCTTTTTGGAGAACTAAGTGCACAAACTTAATCTATTCAAATCATAGCAAAAGGTATCAAAAGGTGTCAAGCGGTATCAATATAACTTATTTTTTGGCTTAAATAAGGCAAAATTTTCCTGGGTTGCGGAAAAGCCTAGAAAAACCTAATATTCATAATATATGTACAAAGCTGTGATTTTTGATCTCGACGGAGTGCTCGTCAATCTCCCGGACGGCCACTATGAAGCGCTCAACAAGGCGCTCGGCCTTTTTGGCGCCCATATTGAAAAAAACGAGCACTACGAATACTTCAACGGCCTGCCGACTCGAAAAAAAATCGAAGAGCTTGAGCGCCAAGGCCGCTTGCCTGCAGGCCTGAAAGAAACCATCAACTCGATCAAACAAAAATATACCAAGGAACTTATCGCTCGATATTGTCCGCCTGATTATTCCAAACTCATTCTCGCGACACACCTGAAAAATAAAAACTACCTGCTGGGCTGCTGTTCCAATTCGGTAAAAGACACCATCAAGCTCGTGCTTGAGTCATCAGAACTCCTTGATTTCTTTGACGTGATCATTGGAAATGATGAAGTCACAAACCCTAAACCACATCCAGAAATCTATTTGCGGGCTTTCGAGCAGCTCGGGGTCAAACCTCATGAATGTATTATCGTCGAAGACGCGCATTATGGCGTGGAAGCCGCCAAGGCCAGCGGCGCAACTGTTTACGAGGTTAGAAATTCTGAAGATGTCAACCTGACACTTTTTGAAAAACTGCTTTCACTTTGAAAAAAATTCTTTTTCGGCAAGCGCCCTAACTTCATCCGGATAGTCAGTGCATATCGCATCAGGAGCGAGCGCGATAATTTTTCGAAATCGGGCGAGAAGACGCTTGTGGTCAGTCCCATCCTCATGGCTCTCCCCTCCTAATAGCCCGGGCGAGTGCGCGTGAAGCTCTGGTGTGACGAGGGCGATCTTGAGCCCAGCGGCTCGCAGGCGGGCAAAGACATCTTCGGTGCACAATTTCTTTCGAGTCCCGCCTTGGTCTACCAAATCCCATTCATCAAGCCAGGCCCACGAATACAAATCTTGAAACGATAAAATTTCCTCAAGGCTGATGAGAGTCCCACCCACTACCGCATTATATCGCTCGATATCATAGGGATGAGAAACAGATGCCGCAAGCACCAGCTCTGGCATTTTTTCTTTGATAAATTTGGCGGTGTCAGGCTTCACGTCAAAAATTATGAATTGATCTCGAGTGATTGCCGATTTTTTGATTTCATGAAGCAAGGGGCTCAATAACCGAGGCTCCTGCCAGGTCGCCTTGAAGTGGAGAGCAGACAGAGCTTCAGGCGATTGGGTCCGGGCAATCAGAGTTAACAGCTGTGGGAGTGTGGTGAAGTGACTGTTGTCAAATTCCATGCCGAGAATTTCCTCTGCTCTGACCTCATTAAATTTTCGCTTATCCCGGCCGGCGGTAATTCGCTTCAAGGTCGCATCGTGGACTGCTATCATCACCTCATCTTGAGTAAACTGTATGTCAAACTCCAATCCATAGCCGCGAGCCAGTTGATCGCGAAACGCTTCAAGAGAGCTTTCTCCAAAGTAACCAGGCCGGGAGGGATCAAGTCCCCGATGCGTCAAAATCTTTATATTTTTCATGACCTAATGATACCGCATTTAACAAAGCGCTGTAAAAAGAGTAAACTTAGGCTATGAAAATTATCATCCCTATGGCTGGCAAAGGCTCGCGCTTTGCCGAGGCCGGCTATGCTTTCCCGAAGCCGCTCATTGATATCAAGGGCAAGCCGATGATCGAGGTCGTCGTTGATAACTTGCGCCCGTCCTCTGATCATACGTTTGTTTTTATTTGTTTGCGAGAGCATTATGAAAAATACGATTTGCATAATGTCCTGAAAAACGCGACCAGGAATAAATTTGAAGTGGTCTTGATTAATGGAGTAACTGAAGGCGCAGCCTGCACAGTGCTCACTGCCAAGCAATATATTGATAATGATGACGACATTCTGATTGCCAACTCCGATCAGTATATTGAACTGCCACTCGATGAATTTATCAAAGACGCTCACACTGGGGACAAAGACGGCCTGATTATGACTTTCCAATCCTCTCATCCGAAATGGAGCTTTGCTAGAACAGACTCATCAGGGAAGGTCGTCGAGACCGCGGAAAAAAAGGTTATCTCCAATCACGCTACTGTGGGACTCTATTATTTCAAAAAAGGAACGGATTACGTAAAAGGGGCGGAAAACATGATTCATAAAGACATTCGTTACAATAACGAATTTTATGTCTGCCCAGTATACAACGAACTGATTCTCGCGGGCAAAAACATCTATATCAACGAAATCCCTCAAGAAAAGATGCACGGTCTGGGCACTCCCGAAGATTTAAACAATTTCTTGAAAAAACTCGACAGTGGCGCGGTTAAGATATAAAAAGCCTGGCAAATTCCAGGTTTTTTTGCAATAATCTGGCGGTCTATTTTATGTTCGCCTGATACAAATTCAGCCAGTCGCCGAATCCGTGATGGCGGGGAGATTTGTAGTTGGGGGTAGAAAGCTGGTATTCCAAAAACCGCCGGTGTTTGCCGTACCAGTACCAGTCGAGGAGAACAGGCTCTATTAGGATGCAGTGCTCGGCCAGGGAGCGCAGATAACTGCCCTCGGTATAATCAAGATTATATCCCACCTTTTTCAAAAACTCTGTATAAAAATATCCCTCTGCTGTAAACGGATCATTCGGATAAAATTGTTTCAGAAATTCCAGCTCTGGCTTTTGCGGAACGAGATCTGCGCCAAAATATTTTTGCACATCAGGAGTAAAGCCGAAAATCAAATGATCGTAGAGGTGAAACATCTTTTTTTTGGTGGCAAAATTGTAGGCCCCAAGGCCAATGATTCGTCCTCTTTGCGCCATGCCGCCCTTGGGAGGAAAAGTTTTCAATAAATTTGAGAGGACATCCAGTGCTGCGCTTTGATACATTCTCTGATCAGTCCGAGTTTTGAGCACATATTCCACACCGAGGGTGGCGGCAAACTGCACTCCGGCTTTTGCGGAAGTGAGCTGCAAATTGATATTTGCAGGTCCAAACACAGGGGGTTTGCGATTGAGGATGATCTCGGCCCCGGTTTGTTTGGCCACTGTCAGATGACGCTCGTCTTCTCCCTCCCAGGTAGAGAGAACACGGAGCGCGTCTGGAAAAAACTTTCGGTATAGCTTCAGAGTCTCTACAGTAAAATCGCGCTTCGTGATGATCGGGCCCTGCATCACAATCGCAAAATTTTTGTAGCTTTTTCCGGGTGCGGCCCCCAAAGTCAGGACATCAGCAGCGCGCATCGGCCGAGTGTGAAAAGTGATAAGTTCGCCGAGTAAATTTTCCAGCTGATTCAGCATCCAAGCGACTGCTTTGTACAAGCGGCCCTTGATCGCTGTCTTCATTGGTGCGGGTATTGCCGCTTTGATATGTTTCTTGATCATAAAGCAGCCGGATTTGGCTTTGCTCATTATATCACAATTCATGCAGTTTTGTTTCTTGCATTTTGCGTTCCGTCCTGCTAAAATTGCAGATCACAATGACAGGAGGCCTGATGACTTCGATTTATGAACTAAGCTGGGGTAGGACTCTATTTCCAGCCAAGTTGCTGCTTTTTTTCAAAGCCCAAAAGCGATACAGGCAGACAGCGCGACCGAACAATCGTCTGACCCAAGCGCAAGCATGTTCATCACTCTCCAGTGCCTATTACAACATAGTGGGCGCGGCACGCGCACAACTTAGAGCAAAACTCCGGCCAAGATGGCTCTTATGGCTTGCTCCAATTCGCATCGCAATGTGGAGCCTGACATGGCTACCGCTTGGTGCCTGGTGCTACTGGCGCATGTTGCGGCTCTCGAACCGCATGGTGAAGCTTATTGGCTACGAAGGAATGTCAGCCAGCCAGTGTGACGTTCGCCAGAGTATACTGCTTCGCCATGGCCAATATGAAGAGGCTAGAAAATGCATCGACACCGCATTCACCAAGAACCCGGAAATCGCCCACACACGGGGACTACTCCATGTGGGACTGGCCGAGGTTTATCGGCACAAAGGCGAACGGGACAATGCGGAAATAGAAGTCCGCGCTGCACTTGGTGAAGCGAAACAAGCCGAACGGCAGGACCCGCGACAAGCCGCACGCATCTATCGCTACTGCGCGGATCTCACAGATTGGTTAGAGGAAGGCAACCCAATTCCGGGAAAGGAGCTCCGCCGAAAGGCCCGCGAGCTTGCGGAGACTTGCCATGCACAAGATCAATTACTGAAGCTCTAGACTAAAAGAGAATCCTCCGGGATTCTCTTTTACTTTGTCCGAATGAGTTTGTTTGCTAAAATAACTGGGCGATTATGAAAATCTTTATGACCGGTGCATCCGGAATAATCGGCAGGACATTAATGAAAGGCTTATCACATAAGTACAGGCTTATTGGTATTGACAGAGTCTCATCCGACAACGTCATCACCCTGGATATTTTAAGCCAGCCAAGGAAACTCCGAGAGCTAGTGAAAAATATCGACGTGGTAATCCATCTCGCCTGGGACTCCACAGAAGCTGGATCGGATTTGCGTGATCCAGTGGTGGAAAATAAAACCATGGGTGAAATAATGTATCAACTGGCGCTGGAGCATCGCATTAAAAAATTCGTTCTCGCGAGTTCTGTTCACGTGTCTTTCGGACATATCGAGTACAAACATCCGGGCATCGTTGAAAATCATCAAACGTTACATACAAAAAAAATAGACGCTCGCAGCGAATTTTATCCACTTGGCACTTATGGCGCCTCCAAAGTTTATCTGGAAGCTCTCGGCAAAGCCTACAGCGCCAAGGGACTCCAAGTTGTTGCGGTGAGGTTCGGCAATGTGACAGCTGACAACCATTTTGGCGAATATCCTTTTTGGCTAAGCCATCGGGACTGCTGTCAGTTTATCGAGCGATGTCTTGAAGCAACTGATCTTCCTCAATACTCAACTTTTTTTGCCATATCCGACAATCCCTGCAATCCCTTTGACATATCCGAAGCCAAAACCCGACTCGACTACAAACCGCGAGACAAATCGCCCTGTCCGAATCAGATAAATTAAGACTACTATGGCCAAACTTTTTACAATTTCCGAACCCGCGCTTCTCGGCTCAAAAAACGATAGACACCCAAAAGAGGACTGGTTTGCAGTCTCGAAAAAATTTCCGATTTATGCGGTGGCCGACGGGGTAACCCTGGAAAAAAACAAACTCGGTCATTACCCTCGCTCTTCTGGTGCCCAAAAAGTCGCTCAAATTTTTTGTGACGTCGCCGTCAAGGAGGCCGAAAAACTCTATCCAAAATTTAAGACCTCGCACTTGAACCGGATTTTTCGAACGGCCAATCGCGCTGTAGGGCGCTATAATCGCAAACGGCACCGAAACAAAAAAACCATAAACTACTGGGATCTTGACCTGTTTGCCGCCACTGCTTCCTTTGCCCTGATCAAAAACAATACCTTGTACTGGGCCTCTATTTGCGATGCAGGAATAGCACATTTTGATCAGCGTGGCAGGCGAACTCTACTGGCTTGTCAGTGTTGGCCGAATTTACAGAAAAACCTGCCAGGAAACTGGAATTCGTTTCGTGAGAAAGAAAGAAAAATCAGAATCAGAAAAGATTTCCGAAATGCCCTGGGCCCGAAGGGAGAGCTAAAAGGCTACGGCGTAGTTACTGGGGAGCGAGAGGCAGAAAGTTATTTAAACGAAGGAGACCTGCTGATCGGAGCTGGCGATCTAATCTTCCTCTTTAGCGACGGTTTTGAGGAATATCTAAAACTGGAAAAATTTTTGCATCTTTTTCAAAAATGGCCGCGCGACCTGACAAATAAACTAAAAACGCTTACTGCCCGTAAAGCGAAGCAAGACGCGGAAAGCTATGGGCAGGAGCGAACTCTCATTGCGATATCAATTTAGTGAGTTTTTTTCAAACGCTATATTTGCTAAACTAAAGATATGCCTCAATTTGAACCGATTCCGGTTCCCTTGGCGAAGCGAGCGTTTGACATTATTGTTAGTGTGCTTCTGCTGATCCTCCTCTCACCACTGCTATTAATAATTATCGCCGCGGACCTCCTCGAGTTCGCCGTTCTCCCTTCATCCCGTGGACGGATTTTTTATTGGGAAGAGAGGATCTCTCAAGACCAGCCATTCGTGCTTTACAAATTTCGAATCTTCAAAGAATCTGCCTTGGAAAACTTTCAAAAAAACAATGGAATCGTTCAGACCAAGGCGCTGGAACATAACCCGGCCAATCTAACCTTTGTCGGGCGGCTCCTGCGGCAAGCATACCTCGATGAAATCCCCCAGCTCATAAACGTGCTCAAAGGAGATATGAGCCTGGTTGGGCCGCGGCCAACGAATGTAAAAAACTACGAAACGAAACTAGCCAAAGGCAATGTCGCCAAGGGCCTCATCAAAGCCGGCCTCACTGGTTTTTTTCAATCTCACAAGGGATTGCGCCTCGATAAGGACCAAGAGACCATGGATATGGAATATATTGAATTCGTCAAAAACAATCCGGGTTGGAGGGTCGTGCTGTTTGATCTGAAAATTATTTTGATTTCAATCAAAACTGTCCTGCGCGCCGAGGGGATTTGATCGGAATAAAATAGGGCCGAACCGAGCGGTTCGACCCTATTGATCGTAATTCCCTTCATAGCTTGCGCAAAATGAAGGTGATTAGACTGGTACGGATTCTTGAGTAATCGGCGGCTTGGAGGCTAGTGAAATACTTTTGGCGAGCCCGCATGATAGCCGAGGTCCTCTGGTTAGGAGAGAGATTATACCCTCCCAATCGCATGGGATAAGCGGCCACAAACCAGCGTGGATCGCACCTCACCGCCGTGCTCGTAAACAGCACGGATTCGAGCTTCAACCCGGAAACTTCCAAGAGACCGAACACATTGCTGTGCTTGAAGATATTGATCTTCGAAGGCGAGAGGTGTTCAATCCCATACTCCTCCAAAATCTCTGCAATAGCGCTGTGGGCCTTCAATGCCATCGGATGCTTGGTCCAGGAAAGCATTCCCAGCGTACTGTCAAAATCCAAATCATCGTCAAACATGACGAAATCGTCAGTTGTCAACAATGCCATGACCCCTCCGGGCTTCAAAATCGCGGCAAGCGGAGCCAAAGTTCGCTCGCACGCGAGTTTCATAGCCACGGCCCCACTTGTCACGTCCTTGGAAAACTCGGTAAGGAACTGGCGCACCGGCCAATGCAGATAATGAGAACCTACCACCACATCAACAACGCCGCAGTCAGACTCGGTGATTTCCACCGCAGATTTCGTCAAAATGTGGAGTCCGCCACCGCAAGCCCGAAATATCCCATTCTGGAAATCGTCCCGCTGGAATTCGAGATACGAAGCGGTTGTCTGAAAGAGACCGGAAGCCCCGCTTCCGAGTATTTCGAGACCATTGCGCTGCTTCAGATACTCATCGATGCTCTCATTATCTAGCATAACGGTCCTCATCAGCTCCGTGATTTCCGGGCTGTTATCAACAGCGATGATTTCCCGAGGGCACGTTTTACTAATTGCCAGCGTAGTGACACCGATCCCGCAACCAACGTCCAGGACTCGTTTTCCTCTAATTCCTCCACATGCCGTTGAAGCCGCGCCGGCGAGAAACGCTGAATCGGGTACATAAGCGCCAAGCGCCGGCATTGCTGCCCAGATTATCGCACCGTCATTCCTGAAGACACCACACTTCGTGTCTATACCTTGTCTTTGTGCCATACATCCTCCTAGTGTTTCATGGTAAGATTGCTCAAAGTGATTTTCCCTAACGGGTCATCAGAGCAAACAGTATCCTACACGATTGCTCATTCCACGTCAATAAACCCAGTCCCGGCAGAATTGTGAGTGCGTCTGATAAAAACGCAGCCTTTTCAGTGCTCACCGTCCTGCGCGCTGAAGGAATTTAGGATAAATAAAACCGGTCGAACTCGGGGCGAGTTCGACCGGATAATTGATTCCCCCACTGAAGACGCCCTCTTATTTCAGCTCCCGAATTAACTCGTCATACAGATCGAGGTAGCGCTTGTTGAGGGAGAACTTTCGGATCACTGGCAAGCACTCCCGAGCGTGCTCCAGCAACTCGCGAGCGCGCGGCTTGTCACCAAGGCGCCGAAACGCGATCTCTGCCGCGAGAATTAGATAGGTCCCGGAATCCGCTGGCGACTCTGTCCGCAAACGCGCTGCAGAATCTACCAGGAGCCGGCATGCCAATTCCGGCAGCTGGTCCACAATAATCATGGCTTTGCTGTAGTGCAAACGCGCAGCCTCGGCTGAATTCGACTCCATCTGCGCGAGTCTCTGCTCAATCTCTAGCAGAAATTCGGCCTTTTGTGCGGCATCGCCCCAATTGCACACTATCCCGGCCAGCCGATGAAAGGCAAAATCCTCTGCCTCGAAAGCTTGCATGGGATCAATAGCACTATAGAGCTTGGCATAACCAATTCCCTCCCGTAACAGCGTAATGCACTCGGCCATGCCTTCCGGATCGGGCTCCCCGCACGTCGTGCGATAACCATAAACCATGGCCAGCATGGTTCGCAAGCGGCTTTTTGTTAGTTCGCTACTGGCTCTCTGTCTGGCCATCTCAAAAATTTCCTTGGCCAGTTCCAGATCCGCAGTAAACCGTCTGACCCAATCGCCGATATTGATGAGACACTGGGCGCTCTGGTCATCAGGTTCTGATAAACGCAGAGCGGCCAAGAACATACTAAGCGCCCCCTCTGTTTCACCCTGCATCATGATCTTGATCGCTTCGTCGTTCAACTTTTGAACCGTGCTGCGTGGATCAATTTTACCTTCATTCAAAGCTTGAACAATCCTGTCTCGAATCTCGCTCATGAGTCCTCCTCTGAACTCCTCACAATATCAGAAAATCATGTCCCCGGTCAAGAAGTTTGGACTAGCAAGGACGTGAGGCGTGTTTTTTCTTCCTCGGGCAAATCGCGGTAAAGTGGTTTGTGGTTTTCTGCCCCATGCAGCTCGTCGTCGAGGCCGCGCGGCAATAGGTGAAAATGCATATGATCCACATGCGTACGGTTGTTCTCCACATACGGCTTGTAATTTTGCCTGACATCACAGCCGCGGGCCAGCTTTTCCAGAATCTTGACCTGAAACTCAATCAAAAAGTCAAAAATCTCATCGCGCTCTTCCTGACTTAATTCCCGAAGTCGACCCTCCACATGCCGTTTCGGGATCACCAGGAGGTGGCCAGGCATGAGGCGAGGATTGCTAAAAATCACATAAGCATACTTCCCTTCTTTCAAAACCCGGTCCTCTGCTCTGGCGCTCGTACAAAATGGACAATATTGAGTCATAAATTTAGTAAAAAGTTGTGTAGGTCCTGTGGTACGGTCTAGTTTTGGCTTGCAGCACCTTATCTTGGCTCATAAGCCAAATGACATGGCCGATTTGAATTGCTGAAAAATCCGGGAGTTGTTGACGAAGGAGCTCTACGCCCCAGATCGCGCCGGAGCGTATTTCCACCTCTTGTGGGCTACCCGCAGGAATCACAGTATAAGAATCAACCATTTGACTCAAGGATTCATCATATTCCAGAATCCCAAACATTCGAAGTAATTGTGGCAATTTGTAATCTGCAAATACGCATAACTTGTCAAAGTTTTTCAAAAATGGCCGCTGGGACTGGGGTGTAAGACGGTATTCCAAATCCAGCGCCAGCAAATGTGCGATCTTCAAAAAAACCACATCTTGTCCATGGTATTTGGCTATGTCTCGGTAGGAAGGAAAAAAACTTTGGAGTATCTCAAAAAGTTTGACTGCGTCATGACGAGCGGCATCGAGAAGCTTTACGGCTTGACCGTCAAAATGCTCTTGCAGGACCCGAGCATTTTCATTGAGGATGGCAATACGCTCTTCCAAGAGAGAAATTTCGGCTGCTGTAGCTGAGCGGAAGATGTTTTGCACTTCCTCGCGACCAGCTTTCATCAAAAACTTTGCATCCGTGACTGGAACTCCTTCGTCATACGCGCGCTGAAACGCAGCGCACACTCCGTACCATCCGTCTATTGTTTCACCGTTTGACAGCTCAATACTCCATTTTGGCCGACCCGGGAGTGACCAAAAACAAAACCCCATCATTGATTCGAAAAAAATGAGCTGTGCATCTCTGCTCAAATCCCCGGTCAAACGGTGGCCGTGATCGGGAAAATCCGGATTGTCTTTGAGATATTCGCCGATCTGCTTGGCATTTTGCACCACTGCATCGTGATTGAGCCCCACGTGCTTCGCATTCTCCATTACAGTTTTAGTAGATGACAAGATGTTAAAGCGGTCGGGTGTTTTGATTTCAAGATTCACACCCAAATCATACCTCACCTCTGGCCGGGAGGCAAAAACCACTCTTACAACAATCCACTGTACAATTCGGTAGAATTGTACAGTGCGGTCTTTGCATCAAAACGTGGTGAGCCGTAAATATAGAAAAAAGGCACCGAACTTTTAGCTCGACGCCACTTGTTTTTTTTGATTCATGCCTTCCTACCTCAATTTCGGCAGGATTACTGCCCAAACGATCCCGATGAAGCGCATCGCCCAGATGACGTACCAGGCGGCGTCTATCTCATACCACCGAAATCCGTGGCGGGCTGAACCCGGTTGAGCGTGGTGATTGTGGTGCCAGCATTCGCCAAACGTGATTGGAACGAGCCAGGGATTGTTGCGCGAATCGTCGTTGGTGTTGAATCTTTTATATCCCCATTTATGACAGACTAAGTTAACGAGCCATGTCGGGTGCCAACCTAGTACCACGGGCACGCACACTCCCCAAAGCACTCCGGAAATCCCCCATTGCCCAAAAAACAAAATCCCAAAAATCACGCTTGGGACCCAAAACAGCTTGTTGAGACAAACGTGCACCCGATCGCGGAGTAAACGGTCAACGTTTTTCCATGAACGACCCGGATCCTGACGATTTGGATACTTGAGTAGCTTCCAGCCGATATACGACCAGAAATATCCATGTCTTGGCGCATGTGGGTCAGTCTCTCCGTCTGTGTCCGCATGGTGAGCAAGATGCGTTCTGAGCCACCTGACCGATCCGCCGTGCAAAGCCAGACCGCCACAAAATGTCAAAAAATATTCAACCAGTTTCGAAGTCCGAAAACTTCTGTGAGCAAGCCCTCGGTGATATCCGATACAAATTCCCAAACCGGAAACCACCCACATAACCAAAGTAAGACCGAGCATCTTCCAACTGAAAAAAAATGCTGCGGCAAGAGCGCCGGCGTGAAACAGGGTCAAAGCGAAAGCGATGCCCCAGTTAACTCTCTTCATTTCATTGATCCTCCCTTTTATATATCAGATCATACCACAAAAAACCTAACTTAGTTAATAAAAAAACGTCCCTGAGCGTAAGCCCAGGGACGTTTTTTGGGAAAAGTCTATTACGCGCGCTTCACATTCGTGGCGTTTTTGCCTTTCGGCGAATCCTCTACATCAAAGGTGACGCTATCGCCTTCTTTGAGTTCGTCAAATGTCACATCAACCAGAGAATTGCTGTGGAAGAATAAATCTTTGTCCTGACCTTCAACGGTTATGAAACCAAAACCTTTGTCAGTCTTTTTCTTGATTACACCATTCATAGATTTATGAGTTCACTTCACTTAATGATTGCAAAATATTATTATCAAGCTCGACTACGACTCAAAAATAGATATTATCCCAAGTATAGCACATTTTGGGGCTTTTGAAATTGTCGCAAAATATTAGAGCATTGGGCCAAAAAAGCTGACACTAATCTAGACAGCGGCAATTATAAATGATCGCGTTGAGTACGATATTCATGAAGCACGAGAACCACAAACAGAGCATCTAGTACGGTCAATATCAGCAAAGTCAACGAGTGATGGAGTACAACTCGGTAAATTTGATAACCAATGAAAATCATCATTGCCCCGACAGTCACAGGATATGCCCACAACCTATTGCGGTAAAGCTGAATCGCAAGAAAAGCATTCAATATTCCGTGTCCCAGAATATAGATGGCCGCAAAGATCTTTGTATCATTGGAAATATTCTGTAATAAATTTGCAATATAACCAACCACCCGATCGTTTGGATCCTCCAACAACTCACCCCTCGCCAGCAGAAAGAAAAAACGAGTGAGCGCATTCTTGCTGAAAAACAAGAAGGTTATTCCGCTAATCATCTCCCAGATACCGTTGAAGCCTTTGATAAATATCCCCAGCTCAAAAAAACCGTGCCAGTATTTCTCCTGATTGTTCATTGTCGAATCATAATGATCTTTGTAACCGGATGGATTTCAGTCCATCCGTGTTTATCTATGCCGTAGCTTCCCGTAACAGATATGTGGTCTCCTACATGCGGCAGTATGACCTGGCTTTTGTATCCCTTGCATGCTTTTCTGAAATTATCTTTGGACGGATGATTCTCACAAATGGCCTCCACAGCGATATTTCCCCACTGCCCGAAAATATTCCAAACATTCAGAAGGTGCACATACTCTGGATCAGGTTTGAGCTGAATGTTTTCATCTCCGTCGTCCTCGGCATTCCGACTCACAACAACTCCCGAGATCGTCACACAGGATTTGAGGATATTTTCTTCTTCAGCATTGTATTTCCACAGCGAAGCGCCGCAGGGAAACTGGGCTTCCGCTTGCGACCCATGGCGAAATATAGATACAATGTGGGGCTCTCGCACCAACACAAAAATCAAAGCCAAAAAAATAACGGCGATGAGAACTATAACAAGCTTCTTTTTGATTCCCATCCCTGAATCATACCCCACATGCGGTGGGGAGGCAAAAACCGCTCTTGTCTTGCGATGACCCGTTGTACAATTCGCGCGAATTGTACAACACTAGTAGGACCTACGCACTCCGGGCAAAATAGCCCGGAATTCCCTTAATTCTTCATTTTTGAGATAATGATGTAAAAGGTCGCTTTCTAAAAAACAAAAATACAATTGAATATGCAAAAACAAAAAGTTTC
>JAHFJD010000013.1 GCA_023246055.1 Candidatus Doudnabacteria bacterium | reverse complement strand
CCATGTTAGCCGAAGCCAGGTAGTGTACCGCAAGGTTCTACTACCTGGTGCCCAAAGTCGTTTCTGGAAAACAGAAGTTCCACATATTTGACGATCGTTAAAACTGTGGAACAAATGGATTGAGGAGTTTTGGGAAAGTTCCTTGAAAACTGAATTAGGTAGAAAAAATCCCGCAAAGGCGGATAAACTTGCGAAAAGAGATTTGTTTTGTCACTACCTTATTACTCTCTCCTGGCGAGGAGAGAGTGCCAGAGCGTAATCGCGAGAGGGAGAGAGGTCGCGGTAGTGAAGGATAAATTTCTTTTCGCAAGAAAAGTTGGGGCGCTACCCATGGGAGAATAACCCTAAAAGTTTCTACAGGCCGTGTTGTATGGACACGTCGTGGCGCGCAAAAGGCCACCTCAACATATGCTTATTCTTGAAGCGAGCTTGGCTGATAAGGCTATAGGCTCAAAAGAATAGGATGGCGTGCCAAATCACGCTCGTCTTCGGACACTCTAATCATCTAGCTAAGGCGAAATGAGGAGCAACAGAAAAGATGGCCGACCCGCCGTGTCAGTTGCGGGTAGAAATAGCCAATGAATTCGCAGAAAAAAGTAATCGGAATTTTTTCCACCTCCTTTTTCGGATGGGCAACCATCGCCCTCCTGAAAGGACTAGGGGGGGTGCACTTTCGGAGCTCGGAGGGGGAACTTGTCAGGTTCTCCAAGGAGTTAAGAGTAATCTTTGAGGGATGGGAGCCCTCAAAGGACGGGTCCCGCCTGACGGATTGGGAGGACCTGGGAGATCCAGGTTCGCCGCATTACAGGCGGCGGTACCTGAAGGTCTTCGCGTTCCAGGTAAAGAGCAAATTCTACATCAAAAAAAATACTCATGTAGGATACTGCGAGAGGACCGAACTGCACGAGAACGTGGTCGCGTTCTCGTGCAGTGCTCATCAGGACGATGAGCTTCACGAAATCGTGGGCCTGTCGTCGGCCGACGATTGGGACCGGCTCGTTGAGAGCCGCCCCGAAGGAGACGACAGCGGAGTCACGGAGTGGCTTCGCGCTAACGAAGTGAAACTTCGTTAGCAAAAAAATCCCAAGGAGGGGTTTTCAAAAGTCCTAAGCATGATGCTTTAGGCATACTCATCGAAACGGAAATTGATAAGCACTTTTTCAATTTCCGTTTCTCTCCCGGGTAAGAAATAGTTAAGCTTTTTGGTTTAACCTTCCGAACTCCCCCAGCCCCTCTTTGCAAAAGAGGGGAGCAAGGGGCGAGGGAAAGAAAGGTCAAATTCAAAAGTCTCCTCTCAATATATTTCTTCCCCAGGAGAGAAAGGGAAACTGGCACGGAACTGCCAGTTTTTTTATTGCACGAGCTGTGATACAATTGCTTTGATGGATCAAGCAAAAGCGAAAGCATATATTGACGGCTCAAATGTTTTTTATACTCAGAAAAAGCTCGGGTGGTCTTTGGATTGGTCTAAAATCAAATCGCTTGTTGAATCTCAAAAACAAATAGTTGAATGGAAATATTATGTCGGACTGAAAGGCGGCGATGAGAAAATGCGAGGGTATCTGAAATATTTGAATGCCATCGGATTTAACGCTGTTACCAAGCCTCTTAAAAAAATCAGAGTCAACGAAGGGGAAGCTCATCCCAATTCTCGTAGCGGATTTATTTATAAAGCCAATTTTGATGTTGAGATGACTGCTGATATTTTGCTCGATAAAGCCAAGCTGGACGAAGTCATTATTTTCAGCGGAGACAGCGATTTTGAGTATTTAACGCAAAAGCTCAAAGATTCAGGGAAAAAAGTTACTGTATATGCCTCAAAAAGAACCATTTCCTGGGAGCTGAAATTAGCGGCTTCAGAGGTATTATACTTTGAGAAACTAAAAGCACAAATACAAAGAGACAAATAAAACCGCCCCGATTGCTCGGGGCGTTCTGTTAAACTACTATAATATTAGCTCGTTTGTCGATTTTTGTCAAGCTTCGTTCTTCCGTGGCTACACTGATAGTGCACAGCTAGGAAGGTCGGACACTACGGGGTAAATTAAGCCTTTGGGTTTAACCTTCCGAACTCCCCCTAGCCCCTCTTTGCAAAAGAGGGGAGCAAGGGGCGAAGGAAAGAAAGGTAAAACTCAAAAATTTCCTCTCAATTTATTTCTTTCCCAGGAGAGAAAGGGAAACTGGCACGGAACTGCCAGTTTTTTTATTGCACGAGCTGTGATACAATTAGTCTATTTGGATCAAGCAAAATCGAAAGCACATACTGCATACAATCCTTAAAATCTAACAAGAGGTATGCGCGTTATCGGCAGAAATATCTTTTCTCTTGCCCTCTCCAGAATCATCTCTGGAGTTATTTTATTTGTGGTGCAGGCTAGGTTAGCCGCTTATCTGGGTCCAGATGACTTTGGCAAATATTCCCTAGTCATGGCTTTCTACACCATATTTTTCTTGTTTATTGATTTTGGAATCTCCCGGTATTTTATCAAAAAAGTCAACGAAGACAATCAAACAACGGATCTGTATTTGGGAAATTTTTTCATCGCGCAGCTACTCTCTGGCGTCGCGATTTTTTTGGTGTTTTTGACGTTGCCATCAATATTCGGCTATGAACCGGAGATCAAGCGAGCCATGCTGATCGCTGCAGCAGGCTTGTTTCTTGCTTCCATGAGTATTCCATTTGCCGCCTTGGTCCAGGCCGCGCAGCGCATTCACATTTTGGCGGTGATTTATTTTGCTGATTCGCTACTCAAATCAGCTTGGTTTTTGCTCGCGATTGTGTGGCAGAAAGATATTACGTTTTTGTTATGGATTCTCGTTGTGGTTGGTGTTTTTGATTTGATTGTCTATGCTCTGACCACCAAAACGATTGCCCGGCCCAAGTTCTCGGCACAAAGAGGGATTTTGAGAGAGATGATTTTATATGGCATTTCGTTCGCCATGTTAGTGGGATTTGAAACCCTAATTGCCAAGGCTGATGTTGTTATTCAGAAGCATTTTCTCGGCTATGATGCTGTGGGACTCTATTCAGCTGCATACCGATTTTTGGATTTTCTCACATTTTTGCCGGCGGTTGTGGCCATCAGTCTGTTCCCTCATTTTTCTCGAGAAAAACAAATTGATTCAAAGGAAAACCAAGTCATGTCAGAGCGGATTCATCGCTTTCTTCTCGCTCTCGGCATCCCACTTGGTGTTGGCTCCACGATCCTCGCGCGCAAGATTATTTTTGTATTTTTTGGGCAAGGTTTTGAAGGCGCAGTTTTGCCGTTTCAGATTCTCATCTGGTCCACGGTTGTGACCCTATTTTACGGTGTGGCTAACGTAATCATGCAGGTCAAAGCCCTAAAGCGCGCAATTTACATTCTCTGTTTTTCGACTCTCGTCAACGTGGCAGGCAATATACTCCTTATTCCTAGATACGGAATCGTGGCTTCCGCTTGGCTCACCGTGCTATCCTACATTTTGGTGGCTATATTCTATGTTGTGTATTCGCGGCGCTATGTGAAGTTCCCACTGTGGCGTTCTGCTCTATGGCCCTCTGCGGCTAGCATGGTGATGGGGCTCGTACTCTGGCTGCTTGGGAGTTTGAATGTATTTTTGCTAATTGGCCTCGCTGTAATGATTTATTTAGGAATCTTGCTGGCGGCCGGCTTTTTCAAATTTCGCGACCTCTTTGCAATTCATTTGGAGCATTCGGATAAAGATTCGTAGATTCGGATTATATACATGAAACTCTCCATTATCATTGTCAACTGGAACACTCGGGACCTTGTAGTCCGTTGTCTCCACTCGATTATCAAAAACCCACCTAGTTTTCTTTTCGAGGTGATCGTGGTTGATAACGGATCAGCGGACGGCAGTACGGATACGATCGCCAATTTGTTTGGTCATAACAAGCGCGTTCGTTTGGTCACTTCGCTCCGGAATCTCGGATTTGCCGGCGGGTGCAATCTCGGTTACAAACACGCGGCTGGCGAGTACATTCTCCTGCTCAATCCTGATACAGAGGTGAGAGCGGGAACTCTAGATGGCCTAGCTCACTATTTGGATACCAATGCTGATGCGGGCATTGTCGGTCCGAAGATTCTCAATCCCAATGGCACGACTCAAGCTTCTGTGCGTCGGTTTCCCGGTCTCTGGAGCTCCATGGCGGTCTTTTCGGGATTGCATCGTTTTTTATCTCCAAGCCGTTATCTCATGACTGATTTTGATTACGACAAAGAGGCTTCTGTGGACCAGGTCATGGGAGCAGCGCTTTTGACTAGGCGAAAAATCATCGAAACGATCGGTTTTTTGGATGAAAAATTCTGGCTATGGTATGAGGAGGTGGATTTTTGTAAACGCGTGAAAGAAGCAGGTTACGAGGTCAAATTTTACCCCAAGGCTGTGATAATGCACCACAAGGGCGCAGGATTTTCCCAGATACCGGTGTATAAACGCAAGCGGACAGTGGCTCGCAGCCTCATTTATTATTTTCAGAAAAACGGCCACTTCTGGGACGTGTGGATTATTCGCCTGACCCTTCCCGCGGTGTTGCTCGCCGCCAAAACCGCGGATTTTCTTCAGAAATTATTCGGTATTAAGATGAGGCCCCGCTAGGTAGGGATATTCAATATTACTCTCTCCTGACGAGGAGAGAGTGCGTCGGTACTCCGACGGTGAGAGGTATTTATGTTCCGCAAAGCATTAATAATCATGATATTCGCGGAAGGACTGTCTTTTGCCGCGTTCAATTTCCCGGTTTTGATTTTACCTCTCCTCGCGATCGCCGGAGTGGGGACTCTGTATCTGTCATGGTCTAAACCAGAATGGGGGATATATATACTTTTTGGCGAATTATTTATCGGCTCGCGCGGGCATTTGTTTGAATACGATTTGGGGGTTGTGAGCGTGTCCCTGCGGCTTGTGATATTTGCGGCAGTGTTTATAGCTTGGATACTGAAATTTCAAATTTCAAATTTCAAATATCAAATAATCGCCCAAATTCCAAATCACAAATTCCAGCTTATATATTTTCTGCTTCTGTCAGTAATTGGATTCGGCATTCTAAATGGCTTTTTGCATAACAATACCCTCGGTAATATTTTTAACGATATGAACGGCTATCTTTATTTGTTAATTCTCCCCGCAGCTTTATCTGCCATAAAAACCCGGGAGCAAATCAGAACGATTTTGCAAATTTTGGGGGCGGCAATTGTGATCATCGCCGCCAAGACTCTGGGTTTGTTTTTGTGGTTCACCTTTAGCTTGGGAGGAGTCGTGGCTCTCTATCACTGGATCATCACTCAAGATTTTGGAGAGATCACCGGAGACGTTGGTAAAGCTTCGCGGATTTTTATGCAGAGCCAGTTTTATGCCTTAGTGGGAGTATTTATTTTCAGTGTTTTCACCCTCCCCTTGCCCCTCCCATCAAGGGAGGGGAATAAAAAAGAAAATTCCTCCCTCCTGGCGGGGGAGGTTAGGAGGGGGGGTGTATTAAATTGGGTAATAATTTTCTGCGCACTCCTTTCCGTTCTAATGTCTTTATCTCGCAGTTTTTGGCTGGGAGCCGCAGTTGGAGGATTATTTAGCATTATCATCGTCTTCTGGTATTTCCGTGCTAATTTTTGGGCTTTTTGGGCCCTAGGATTAAAACTAGGAGCAATAGCAATTCTCGAAATCATCATTCTATATGGGATTATTGTTGCGGGAGGAGGAGGGGTAGCTGGAGCAGTTGCATCGAGGGGGGTTAATCCTGCGCAAGAGGCAGCAGGCAGTGCGCGGCTTTTGTTACTTCCTGAACTCGTGAACCACATCACTCGCTCGCCGATTTTTGGCGCTGGGTTTGGCACAGTCGTGAGCTACAAAAGTTATCTTCCGGACCGCGTTACCACGGACAATCCGGACGGTGAGATTACGAACTTTGCGTTTGAGTGGGGATACCTGGATATAATTTTGAAATTGGGAGTTGTTGGACTATGCGTCTATCTTTTTTTCCTCGCCCGCATTTTCAGACTCGGTTGGAGCTTGTTACTTACTACTCACAACTTACAAACCCTTGGTCTTCTTTCCGGTCTTGTTGCACTGTTGGCTTTAAACATCACCACACCATACCTCAACCACCCTCTCGGGATTGGTTATTTGATTTTGTGTCTTGTAATTTTTAATTCGGAGCATTCGGATGTTTATTCGTAGATTCGGATTACAATATGTCTTCGCTCGTTAGCGTCAATATTCTCTCATACAACAGCAAGCGGTACATCGAGGGCTGTCTTGATACTGTGCTTGGGCAATCCCATAAGAATTTGGAGATACTCGTGATCATTACCGGATCTGATGACGGCTCGGCAGAACTCATTAGAGAAAAATACGGTCGGCAGAAAAGAGTGAAGATACTCGAACCGGGAGACAACCTGTGGTTTTCCCGCGGGCATAATCTCGGCATCAGAGCGAGTGTTGGCGAATATATATTGGTCCTCAACCAGGACATTGTTATGGAGCCGGATTTTATCGAAAAGCTAGTGAGTGCGATGGAGGCTGACCCAGCGCTCGGTTCTGTTTCAGGCAAACTCCTGCATTATAATTACCTCATCAATTCCAAAACCAAGATCCTCGACAGCACTGGCATTGAGATCTCCAAAACGAGGCGAGTCATCGACCGGGGGCAGTGGGAGCTAGATACGCATCAATATGACGCTGATTTAGAGATTTTTGGGGCTTCTGGCGCGGCCGCGATGTTCCGCCGCAGCGCTCTTGAGGCAGTAAAATTACCCAAAGTGCGAAGCAATAATATAACTCTCCCCTTGCGAGGGGAGAGTGCCCCGAGTGTAGTCACGAGGGGGAGAGAGGTAGAGGAAGATTTTGAATATTTTGATGAAGATTTTGTGGCCTACAAAGAAGATATTGATCTGGCCTGGCGATTGCAGCTCGCAGGTTTTCGATGCCGCTATGTGCCGGAGGCGATTTTGTATCATGGCCGGACCGTAGGGCGCTCCTGGCCGAACCAGCTCGTCCGATTCATTGTGAACCGGAGGCGCCAGCCGCGTTTGTTCCGCATGATGGCTTTCAAGAATCACTATCTCATGATGATCAAATGTGAACTCAAGAGTTTGTTTTGGCGGCAATTCTTTTTTATTTTTGTGCGGGAGTCCCTACTCCTCGCTTACACCATATTTTTTGAGCCGTTTCAGTTCAAAGCGATTGTGGAGCTGTATCGCCAAATCCCCGAGGCCCTGCGCAAACGAGCGCTCATTATGGCCAACCTTCGCACTGACAAAGAGCGTTTGCGCAAACTGTTCCATTGAATTCCCCTCCCCAGGCCTGGGGAGGGATTAAGGGAGAGGTCGCTGACTCACTTACTTCGCGGCCGCGGATCCTATGAGTCATTTGATTTTTCAATTTGCCGAAAATCGCATCCTCGGCTATTCTGATTTGATGCCCAAGTAATTTGGGTAAATTACAAACGGGAGGAACAGATGAGCACTTCGTATGCATCTGCAGGAGTCAATCTCTCTGCTGCTGATCGTTTTGAAGATATGCTGAAGGAGCGAATTGCCGCCGCATGGCCGGACGCTGGCAGAGAAATTGGAGGTTTTGCTGGCGGTGGTAGGATTCCGCCGCGTGCCGACTGGATTAACCTTTGCACTGACGGACCAGGAACAAAAATAATCATCGCTGCTTTGATGGGCATGTTTAGAGGAATTGGGTCGGATGTCGTGGCTATGTCAGCTTTTGACAACTACGCAGCCACTGGACGGGCTCCAGACTATCTGCTCGATAGTCTCAAGGTCGCTCGACTCGATCCTGATCTCCATATCCAGATCATTGAGAGCATCATCAATGCTTGCAAGATCGCGGGATGCAAGCTGGTGGGTGGCGAGACTGCGGAAATGCCCGACTTGTTCAAATACTCATGGATGGTGGATGTCGATACTTTTGCTGCCGGTTTTTCAGACTCCAGTTGCGCTTACGCACCAGTAGAACAAGGGCACAGGATTTACGGGTGGCCATCACTTGGGATTGCCGCGAACGGCTACTCCCTGCTTCGCAAAGTTTTCGGGCTCAAAACTGGCCCGCTTCGCGAGATCAGACGCAAACTGAACCGCTATTGGCCTGAATTCGGATCTACGCTCGTCGAAGAAGTTTTGAAACCGACCCCGATTTGGATCCAAGACATCGAGAAAGCCAAGCGCCATGGTGTTGTTTTCTGTGGTCACGCACATATCACTGGCGGTGGAATGGTTGACAATATTCCGCGGATTCTGACTTCTGGAACTAAGGCCGTGATCGATAGATATCGGTGGGAAAGACCAGCAGTATTTGAGGTCATGCAAGAGCTTGGCCATATTCCACAGGATGAGATGGATCGGGTTTTCAATCAGGGGATTATGGTCGCTTCTGTGGTCAGCGGCGGGCTTGAGTATTTGGACAGAGACAGTCGTGCTTTTTTGATAGGTGTTGTGATGAATCGCGAAGGGGATGAACCACAGGTGCAGTTTCGCGACTCTTAAAGTGGGTCGTGGGTGTGACTCACAATACCCGAGCAGCTTTTAGCTAAGCTGCTCGGATTTTTTTTTGACAGAAATGGCGTTCGCGCGCAAGATTGAATCAGCATGTTGCAAAAAAGAGGATAGGGGGAGATATGAAAAGATACTTTGTCGTTCTGTTTGCGTTTGGGGTGTTGGCAACTGGGTGCATCGGGGCGCGGATGACCTGCAAATCTACAAAACAACCTTTTGGTTTCGAGGCTTGCGCTAAATCCGCCACACTCCAAGATGCCTTTATCCGTCTAAAGCTGGACCAGAGCGCTCCAGCAGTTGGTGAGTTTTCCGTTCGCGGGCCTTCTTTAGGAAGTATTTCGGTTTCAGGTATTCGTGGTGGAGGCCCAGTCCCAGCATATGGATCGACGCCAAGAATTCTTGATTTGAAAGTTTTGGATTTGGCAACCAGGAATAACGGTCCGACCGTCGGAAAGCATTTCCTAACTGTTTCGGTGATTGGCGTGGATGGCAAGCGAGCGGTTTTGGAAAATCTTGCGCTGACCATAAAGAAATCGAGAAAGTTGTGCAAGGATGCGCTAGGATCAGTCAAATTGCGAGTCTGTTATCCAGAGCAGGCAATCCCAGAGGAAGCTTATCTGGAGTTTCATCCATCAGCGCCGATAATATCTCAGAGGATTCATAACAAGACGCTTGGGATCATGTCTTTGCGGGACCAGGATTTGGGAATTGTGAATCTTCCCAGGGCCGAGCTTGAGAAAATCGATAAGCTTATGGTAAAACCCTTCCGGGTTGACATAATGACTATTTTTTCAAGTGGCGCTTATGCTGCTCTTGAAAAGATCGACCTGGAGATTGAGGTTCGTTTCGCGAACGGCGGGTCGGCGGCCATCGATGGGATAGTCATCCGGTTTCGTTAGAAATTTTAAAATCACACTCCCGAGCGGTTCTATGAGCTGCTCGGTTTTTTTTGCAAAACAGGATCCGTGGATGAGGCGGATCCTGTTTTTTAGAGTGGGGTTCGTTTGCAATCAAGCGGTTCGCACCACCTTGAGATGGGACATGATTTTGGCTGCCGTTCCTTCGGCAATGAGAATGTAAGTTCTGGTGCGAGGGAGAACCTCGTGGATTCTCCAGCTGAAAGCCTTTGCAAGCTCATTGGCAATCTCTGCGGAAGCAAATACCCGGCAGTGCGGATCGCTGGCTGTCGTCGTAAGGAAGTACTCCTGCACGTAAATGTCAAACGGCTCTTTCGCCTCAATCTGATTTTCAATCTTGTTGTTTACCACATCCCACCCTAATGAATTTGCAATTTCACAAACTCTCATGATCCCTCCTACAGTTTCTTGGAGCAACCGTAGGATATCAAAAATTTTGCTTTTGGTCAAAGGAAGCAGGTATACTGATATTTATGGATTTGTCAGTGATTATTGTCAGTTTCAACACCAAAGACCGTTTGCAAGAATGTTTGCGGTCGGTTTTTGCGTCGCAGACCAGATATCGGTTTGAGGTGTTTGTCGTGGACAATGCCTCCCAGGACGGATCCGCGGAAATGGTAGCCAGAGATTTTACAACGGTAAATTTGATCCAAAACAAAGAGAATGTTGGGTATTCCAAGGCGAACAATCAAGCGCTGCAACGAATAATTCCCCCCTCACCTCATTCCTCTCCCGCAAGGGGAGAGGAAGTGGGTCCGCGATATTATTTGCTTCTCAATTCTGATGTGGAAATCAGAGCCGATAGTTTTGACAAGATGATTTCCTTCATGGATAATGACAAGAGTGTCGGGATTGCGGGGCCAAAGATAGTCAAGACCGACGGTTCTTTTGATGAAGCTGCGAGGCGAAATTTTCCAAATATAAAAAACGCACTGCGCTATTTTTTGGGATTGAAATCTAGTTATCACCCGGATCTGCCTCGCGATCAAATCGCCCCAGTGGACAGCGTTATGGGTGCATTTTTGATGATTCGCTCAAACGTTGTAGAAAAGATTGGACTCCTTGATGAAGCGTTTTTTATGTATGGCGAGGATCTTGATTGGTGCCTGCGCGCTAAGGCCGCGGGTTTTCGCGTGATGTACGCGCCGGTGACCACGGTCTGGCATCACAAAGGAGCGTCATCGCGCAAGCTTCCCAGCAAAGCACTCTATGAGTTTCACCGTGCCATGGCCATATTCTATATGAAGCATTATTCGGCCGGGCACAGCATGTTCACTAACTCTCTTGTAAAGCTCGCGATCTGGATAAGGTATTGTTTAAAGTTAATTCAGAACAGTTTACGTGGGGATAAATATGTTAGCAAATAATTTAAATTCGCAACCTCACCCCAGCCCCCTTCCAAATGGGAGAGGGAGGAAAACATTGGGCAAGAAATTGTTCATGGCTTTGGCGGCGTTGGTTATATTTGCGGCCGGTTTTTACGCGGGTCAGGCGAAGCTTGACCTGCCGGCTCCAGTCACGAAATTTATTGATCGCGGCCGCGAGAAAGCTCCGCAAAACGTGGACTGGAATTTGCTTTGGGATTCGATCAAGCTTATCAATGAAAAATATGTCAATCGGCCCGCAGACATGCAAAAGATTTTATTTGGGGCGATTTCCGGCGCAGTCGGTTCGCTCGATGATCCATATAGCGTTTTTTTGCCCCCCGAACAGGCTAAGGATTTTCAGGAAGAACTCAAAGGCAGCCTCGAAGGGATTGGCGCAGAGATTGCTATCAAGCACCAGAGATTGACAGTGGTGGCGCCGATTGACGGCTCGCCAGCGCTCAAAGCGGGAATCCGCGGCGGAGATTATGTCATCAAGGTGAATGGCGAAGACACGAGCGATTTGAGCTTGTCCCAGGCGGTCGGCAAGATCCGCGGGCCGGCCGGCACTACCGTGAAACTTACGGTTTTGCATGTCGGAGATACTGACACGGTTGACATCACCATTACTCGCGCGAAAATCGAGGTCAAGAGTGTTTCGGCAGAGATTCGCGACATAAATGAAGGGAAAATCGGATACATCAAGGTTCGTCGGTTTGGCGAGGATACCGCGGGACTCGTCAAAAATACTGCTTCTGAATTCTTGGCAGGTGGTGTGAAAGGTATTGTCTTTGACGTGCGCAATGATCCGGGCGGATATTTGGAAAGTGCCATCGATGTGGCCAGCCTTTGGGTGAAGGAGGGTGAAACTGTCTTGATTCAAAAATCTGGTGACGGTTCGGAAAACGTCTATAAGGCCCGGGGCCAGGCGCGGCTCAATCCCATTCCAACTGTGGTGCTCATGAACGGCGGCAGTGCTTCAGCCTCGGAGATCGTGGCCGGAGCATTGCGCGATCACGGACTCGCCAAGCTCATCGGCGAGAAAAGTTTTGGCAAAGGGTCGGTCCAGGAGCTCCTCGAGCTCAGCGGCAGCTCTCAGCTCAAACTGACCATAGCAAAATGGCTGACGCCCGACGGACATGATCTCAATCAGGACGGTCTGGAGCCAGATATCAAGGTGGGGCTTACAGAACAGGATTTTCAAGACAGCCGCGATCCCCAGCTTGACCGGGCTTTCGAAGAGTTGACTAAATAATTGTTTTAATTCACCTTTTGATTAGGAGGATACATGGGCAAACCAACTCATGAGGATGTGTTTGCGTTGCTTGGATTCTCGAAATCGGAAATTGATCGGCTGCCGCCGCTATTTTCGGGAAAGGTCTATATTCCGACTAAAAAGCGAATTGCCCAAGTTCGACGTAAACTCAAGTATTCGAAGCTGTCAAGCAGAAAGATTGCTGTCCTTTGCGGAGTGGACGAAGCCTTTGTTTTGAAAATGAATCGGGTACTGCGAAGGGCTAAATGATTGGTTAGGTTGCCAATCATTTTTTTATTTCGCCCTCTCCTCATGCCGTACTTGGCGAGCCTCGCCCACGGCGGGAGGAGAGGGCTGGGGTGAGGTTAACATTTCTGATATAATTGTATCATTATGAACTCATCAGAATTGCGGGAAAAATTTTTGAAGTTTTTTGAGGAGAAAGGCCACAAAATCGTGCCGTCTTCGTCGCTTATTCCTGATGATCCATCAGTACTCCTGACCACGTCTGGCATGCAACAATTCAAAAAATATTTTACAGGCGAGCTGGAATTTGAGAAACAGTATAAAGGGGCAGTTTCAATTCAGAAATGTTTTAGAACATCAGATATTGATGAGGTAGGGGACGAGTCGCACCTCACCTTTTTTGAAATGCTCGGTCATTTTTCTTTCGGCGGATATTATAAAAAGGAAACGATTGAATGGACACATGAATTGCTAACGAAAGTGTTTAACCTGCCGCTGGAAAAAATTTCCGTTACAGTTTTTGAAGGCGATGGAACGATCCCGTTTGACAACGAATCCTACGAAACGTGGTCAAAATTTTTACCCGAGAAGCAAATCAGGAAAGGAAAACGGGCAGACAATGTGTGGGGTCCTGTTGGGGCCGAAGGCCCGTGTGGCGCGTGCATCGAAGTGTATTTTGGCGATTTGGAAATCGCGACCCTGGTATTTATGGAGTATTATTGCAATCCTGACAAAAGCCTCACGTCCTTAACGCAAAAAGGGGTTGACGTCGGATGGGGATTGGAAAGATTGACTACAGCCGTGCAAAGCGTGAAAAATGTTTATGAAATTGATACGTCGTCAGCTACTATTTCAATTTTACCCCCGGGATTGCCGATTAGATCGAAAAGAATTCTCGCTGATCATGGACGTGCTGTGTCATTTTTGATTTCCGATGGAGTGAGACCTTCGAACAAAGGGGCCGGATATATTTTGCGTAGGCTATTGAGAAGGATGATTGTTCACGGAAAAGATTTGGAAATATTGTTGTCAAAAGTCGTGACACTGTATAAAGAAGCTTATCCGGAGTTAAACGAGGATATTATTATTTCCGAATTTCAAAAAGAGAATGAAAAATTTCAGAAGACCTTGAAAGGGGGCTTGAAAGAATTAAATAAACTCGAAACAATAGACGCGCAATCGGCCTTCAAGCTGTTTGAAACATATGGATTGCCATACGAGGTGATCAAGGAGCTTGGGGGGCAAAAGGCCGAGGCTTTGAGGCGTGAAGAATTTGAATCCGAGTTTAAAAAGCACCAGGAAATCTCCCGTGCCGGACTTGAGAAAAAATTTGGCGGGCATGGGCTGCTTTTGGACACAGGAGAGCTAAAAGCGGTTGATGAAAGAGAATTAAAAATTGTCACTAGACTTCATACTGCGACTCATCTCATGCAAGCGGCTCTTCGCGAGGTGCTGGGCCCGGAGGTGAAACAGAATGGCTCGGATATTACAGCAGAGCGCACGCGGTTCGATTTCTTTTTTCCCCGCAAAGTCACGCCCGAAGAGCTAGAAAAAGTTGAGGGCTTGGTAAACGAGAAAATAAAGGAAGACTTGCCGGTAAGTTTTATCGAAATGCCGATTGAGGAAGCCAAGAAAACAGGAGCCCTCTATTTTTTTAAGGCAAAGTATGGAGATAAAGTGAAGATTTATTTTATGGGCAAAGATTTAGACACAGCATTCAGCAAAGAATTTTGCGGCGGCCCGCACGTAGCGTACACCGCAGAGGTCGGCAAATTTAAGATCATGAAAGAAGAATCAGCTGCAGCCAGTATCCGTCGCATCCGCGCTACAATAGAGTAAGGATTTGAGAAATATTAGCAAAGTATCACTCTTTTTTTAAAATTTATTTTTACTAATTATAGCAATTGCTAAATTTTACAAAATTATTTGCGTAAATCAAAAGAACAATAAAAAAGCGGTCGGGAGGTGGAACCCCCGACCGGGATTGGATTAAACATGGGGAGCATGAGTCTCTTATTTGTGAGTATTGGCAGTTCCCGCCGGTTTGTTAAAAACCACCGAGATTAGGCGAGTTCTTGGTTCATATAGCCCGGGATAAGAAGGTCTGGAATTAATCGTGTACGTATACGCCCATGCGAATGAGAGCGTTGGCTCGTTGTAGTTCACCCACCGCAAGCGATAGCTGGTGATTGGGCTGATTTTCATTGATTCGTGGTACGCTTCGTCCCCGAAAGGATACCCTATGTCTAGCGCCTCTCTTACGATTCTAGACAGATTTTTGGTAGACTTTGAGCTTACGTCCACGATCAGCGTGTCATCTTCCTGAATCCCGGTATGCAATGTCGCACACTCGGGAGAAGTTTGAAAACGAACGGCTGCATATTTACTGTCTGTCGACCAGGCAACCTCTGAAATTAAACCGGAGCAACTCGTCTCTGTAGCTGGAAATTCGATCAAGGCCCAAGGTTTGCCAGAAGCTTTACCAACCTCTAGCATCACGATATGCAGGCCTTGTCGGTGGTCGCTCATCCTGTGGACTAGTAGCTTTTTGTCTAGTGAGATTTGACTATGACCCAGCTCATACTGCCAGGTTGCGTTTCCTTGGATTGCCAGAATCTTGGTATTGTCTGATGATACCGTGGTGGAAATTTCTTGCTCTTCAGACACACAAGAGTAGCAAGCCATAAATCCGATGGCGGCAATTGCACTCAATAATCTGTTCATGCGACCTCCTTTGATTTTTGATGAAGTGCGGCTTTGTCTGCTATAATTATACCATGATCAACCTGGAAAAAACTACTGGCTTGCCGATACAGATGCGAGACGATTTTAGTTTGGAATTTGGCGGCGGATTGTCTCCGGTCGTACCAGCTGTGCGGGATTTTTCCGCCATGAAAAGTTATCTCAAAGATCCCTCGAGCACATTTTGGAGCAAGGTTGTGTATTACATGTATCGCGATATTGCCAGGGAAGCGGATCGCGAAAAAATTGCAGCGGCCGGTGTCCAGTACGACATCACTGTGGTTTTGCCCGGAAAAATGGGGGATGAGTTCAGCAAAACTATCGGGCACTATCATTCCTTTGAGGACGACACTGCTGTCCGCTATCCCGAAGTCTATGAAATTCTCTACGGTAAAGTTTTTTTTGTGATCCAAAGTGCCTCTCCAGACCTCGAACGGCTCGATCGAGTATATGCCGTAAAAATGGAACGTGGGGAGAAGGTGCTGGTACCCCCGGGTTTTGGACATGTTTTGGTCAACCCCACCGATGATATTGTAGTCACTGCCAACTGGCAGCCCCGCAAGAATGTGAGTGATTATTCGTCGTATGAAAAGCACAACGGGGCCGCCTATTATGTGGTAGAATCAGAGCGTCTTAGTTCCTCGGGAAAAAGTTCCCCGGAGTCCAAATTTGTGCCGAATATGAACTACAAGACTTTGCCGACGCTTCATGAACTCCGCTCTAGAGAATTGCCGCAATATGATCTCCGAAGCGCTTTGCCCATGTATTTTACTGGCACCCAGGATCTGTCTAAACTCGATTTTTTAGTTCATCCATCCAAATATACTAATGAGCTGACTCCCGAAAAACTTTTTGTTTCATAAAAAATCGTAAAATGAAAAATAATGCCAAATCTTGATATCGTGCGCCGCCGGACGACCGCGCGACTTCCCAACATCTTCCCCAAAAAATTAGTCCAACGATCATCGTCATGGCGGTCTTGGTCATGGCCAAAATTAAATCTGCCTCGGATTCCTTGGAAGATTGTTCTGTTAGCCGGGAGCGTGATCGTCCTAGTCCTCGCGAGTCTCTTTGTATATCTGCCCAGCGCCACCGTGACTGTGAAAGCCAGAAGCGAACCGCTTGCTCGCGATTTTGAGATTCGCGTCGACCAGAACCAGCAGGAAGTATCGATCGCTGATCTTGCGATTCCCGCTCGCATCATCGAACAAGAAGTAGCTGGCGAAAAAAAAATTGCGACCACTGGCAGTCGGAATGTGGGCAAGAACGCTTCAGGCTTTATTTCGATTTACAATTTTTCCAAAACGACTCTGGTCCTCAAAGCGCAAACCACTGAGCTTACGGCTAACGGACACAAATACTACTTCACCCAAGATGTGGGTAGTATCCGCCCTACGGCGCGCATTGGTCTTGAGGATCAGGAAATAGACGAGTCGAGTCTCGTGCCGCCGATTCCAGTCGTGGCCGCGAGCCCAGGCGAGGAATTCAATTTGCCTTCGGGGACCAGGATAGAGGTATCAAATGAAGTATTCGGCGCGCAGCCGCAATTGCTGTATGCAGTGGCCGCTCAAGATATCACGGGAGGCTCTACGAAGCTAGTCAAGCTCGTGACCCAAACCGACATAGATAATGCTTTCAAATCGCTAGGAGCCGAGCTTGATGCGCAGGCGAGGACAACTGTCTCCGGCCAAAATCCTGATCTCGCCATTTCCGAAAATGCTGTGACCACGCAAACACTGGAGCAACAAGCGGAGCTTGCGCCCGGCCGGGAGGCGGAAGAGTTCAATGTGAAGATGCGCAGTAAATTTCGCGCGCTGGCCTATGCCCAAAGCGATGCGCGAAAGATAATTTTTGAGAGACTGCGGCGCTTATTACCTGAAACGAAAACGCTTTCCGAGGAGAAAGCAGCGGTAGATTTCGCGTTGTCAAATGTGGATTTAAATCTTGGCGTGGGCTTACTGCATGCTCACGTGGAAGGGTCTGTAGTTTTCAAACTTGACCATGACGAGCTCGTGGAAAAAATCAGGGGCAAATCAGCCGAAGAAATCAGGGAAATTTTCCTTTCCAAGCCAGAAATAGAGTCCTTGGAAATTGAATTTTCCCCATTTTGGGTCAAATCTTCGCCCAAATTCAAGGGTCGGATCACTCTTGACGTTCTGTAAATAGCCTGGTAACATAATTTTAATGTCACATCATCCGGCAGCGCACGATTTTGGGGAGAACCGCAGCAGCGCAAACACCAAGGATATCATCGAACTCGAGGGCAAGGTGGTAGAGGCTTTACCCAACGCTGTTTTTCGCGTGCAAATTGAGGTAGCTTCCTCGCCTGCGGCAAATGCTGGCGGGGATACTAATAGCAATAAACCCAGACAAGAGATTCTCGCTCATATTTCTGGAAAATTGAGAATCAACCGGATCAGAATATTGCCGGGAGATCGGGTGCGTGTGGAATTGACGCCCTATGATTTAACTAGGGGCAGAATCACCAGAAGACTGTAGCTGGTTAGCAATAAGGTAAGCGGACATGAACCCCGTTAGAAATATCTGGGGTTCAAGCTCCACATTTTCCGGAGATCTTCAAATATATAAAATTTATCTCTTAATCAACAAGAATTTCTAACGGGGTGAAAGTCAGAGCTTCAGCAAAAAAAATGTGCAAGAAATGTAAGATAGTCCGTCGCAAAGGCCGAATTTTTGTGATATGCGACAACCCCAAGCATAAGCAAAGGCAAGGATAGTATGCGAATAGCGCGCTACGAATGCGCACATCCGAATTAATATTTTTTTATGGCCTCTGTACGTATCGCCGGGGTGGCTCTGCCCCCGAACAAACGAATCGAAGCGGCCCTGCCCATCATCTATGGGGTGGGATTTTCTCGTTCCCGTAAAATTTTGGATGCAGTCAAGCTCGATCCTGACAAGCAGACTCAGGATCTTACTGAAGCGGAGGTCGGGAAACTCAAAGAGTATATTGAAGGAAATTATAAGGTTGAGGGCGCTTTGCGTCAGGAGATTTCACAAAACATTAAACGTCTAAAAGAAATCGGTTCATACCGGGGACTTCGACACATTCGCGGTTTGCCAGTGCGCGGTCAGAGGACGAAGACAAATTCTCGCACTGTGCGCGGTAATGTCCGCCGGACCGCCGGGTCTGGACGCAAATCGTCATCAGAAAAGACCTAGAGTCAGTTGTAAGCAATAAGTTCTATAGTAATAAGCAATTTATGGATTTTTTTGACAAGAATTTAAGGTTCCAAAAACGAGTAGCGCAGTCACGCCAGCGGCGGGACGAGCACGCGTTTTTGGAAAGAGGAGCAACAAGGCTATCGGAGCGAGCCGCAACAGCGGGGCGCGAAGGTTAGCTCAGATTGCGACGTGGGTGAACAAAAAGTCAGAACCATAGAAGGGGGTGCGGACGCCAAATCCGGGACGGCCCAATCAGCGAGAGGCGGATCGGGCGGAAAAAAATCCAAGTGGAAAGTTCCGCGCGGCAAAATTTATATTCAATCGACCTACAATAACACGATCATTACCGTGACTGACGACAAAGGTCAGGTTATCGGCTGGGGGAGCGCTGGGCACGCCGGATTTAAAGGCAGTAAAAAATCTACGCCTTACGCCGCCCAGCGGACCATGGAAGACACCATGGCTCGCATAAAAAATGTGGGACTCACAGAGGTAGATGTCTTTGTTCGTGGTATTGGTTCAGGCCGAGAAGCAGCAGTCAGGGCCCTTACAAGCATTGGAATCGGTGTGCTTTCGATCAAAGATACCACTCCGATCAGGCACGGAGGGGTAAGGCCCAAGAAAGCGAGAAGAGTTTAGCTCTACGAATTACCTGCCCGCAATCGCTGACGCTCAAACGTCTGGCAGGGAGGCGAATCGGTACGAATATACGAATAAAACCCATGAGTAAAATTATTTTATGAGAAACACCGGACCAAAAACTCGAAAAGCGCGCCGCGTCGGCGAACCACTCCGCGACAAAGATGCGAAGTATTTGGTAAAACGAAATTATCCGCCGGGCATGCACGGCCAGGGTCGTTCTCGATTATCGGAATTCGCGATTCACCATCGCGAAAAGCAAAAAGCGAAATGGATTTACGATGTGACCGAACGGCAATTTTCCAAATATGTCAGAGCGGCGTCGCGAAAAAAAGCCCTGACCGGCGATACGCTTCTGCAGTTCCTCGAATCGCGGCTTGATAACGTGGTTTACAGGCTGGGGTTTGCGGTTTCCCGCTCGCAAGCGAGACAAATTGTAGGACACGGTTTCATCCAGGTAAACGGCAAAAAGGTGAACATCCCGTCATACCAGGTCGAGCCAGGCTCCCAGATTGCGATCAATCCTGCAAAGCAGGGTTCCAAATATCTTGAGCGTCTTGCCCCTGCACTTAGAGAGTTCAAGACCCAGGACTGGCTGTTACTGGATGCTAAAAATTATTCGGGTAAAATGATGTCTGCGCCGACGCCCGCGAGTACTGGGTCGACGATCCAAATGGACCTCATTGTCGAGCATTATAACCGATAGTTACTATTCTCTAATAGCTAATCTCTAATAATCACTAACCAAAATAATATGCCCCAAAACAACATCCCGCTACCCAACAAGATTTCTTTTTCCAAAGAAGAAGGTAACAAAACAGTGGTCGTGATCGAGCCGCTCTATCCCGGTTATGGAGTTACCGTTGGCAATGCTTTACGTCGAGTATTGCTCTCGAGTTTGCCTGGGGCAGCGGTGACTGGCGTTAAAATCAAGGGTGTGGATCATGAATTTTCTACAGTGCAAAATGCAACAGAGGATGTGGTTGATATCATTTTAAATCTCAAGCAATTGCGTTTGCGGGTGAACTCCGAGGAACCTCTACGTCTCACCTTGAACGCTAAAGGGCAAAAAGCAGCCAAAGCCTCTGATATCAAAGCCGATCCACGCGTGGAAATCATCAATCCCGACCTGGTAATTGCTACCCTTGATAACAAGAGCGCTGATTTGAATATGGAGCTCATCGTTGAGCGAGGACTCGGATATGTGCCGGTGGAAATGCGGGAAACCGAGAAGCGGGAAATCGGCATGATCGCCATTGATGCAGTATTTACTCCCCTCAAAAATGTAAATTTTGAAGTGCAAAATGTTCGCGTCGGTCAGATTACCAATTTTGATAAGCTGACGATTTCCATGGAAACGGATGGGACTATATCGGGGCGCGAGGCTATGGATATTGCATCTCAGATTCTCGTCGATCATTTTGCACTGCTCAAAACCTCGGAGACCGTGGAGCCAAGCGAGCCTTCAGAAGCGCTCGCGCCCGAAACTGCGCCAGCAGAAGAAGTATCCGTGGCCGGGTCTAGCGAACTTGAAACTTTGGGACTATCGAACCGGGCAAAAAACGCGCTGTTGAAAAATAACATTACGTCCCTTACTGAGCTCCAATTGCTGAATCGGGAAAGTTTATCGAAGCTCGAGGGACTCGGAGAGAAATCGATCGAGGAGATTCTTAAAGTGGTTGGAAAAAATGCGGCATAGAAAGAAGCGGCATTTAAGAGGAGATCGAGATCGTCGGCGTAAAGAATTGCGAGCGCTCTGTAGGGCGGTAATTTTATACGAGCGAATCACCACCACGAAAGGGCGGGCCAAACTGACGCAGTCGGCGGTAGAAAAGATGATCACTCGAGCGAAAAAAGGCGGTCTTTTGGCTATTCGGCTGCTCGGTCGTGACCTGCCCCGCAACGCTGTCAAAAAAGTCCTGGAAATATACGCACCGCGTTTCCAGGACAGAGCGGGCGGTTATACCCGCATCATTCACGCCGGCCGGTATAAGGATGGCACAGCGAAAGTTTTTTTGGAGTTTGTTTAACCCACCAAAATTTTTTTGAGTGAAGCTAATAATTTACAGAGTTAAACTAGCCATAAAAAATATGAGAAGTACAATAATTAAAAATTTAGGTGGGTAAATGACCACAACACTTATCAAAATCAGCGAAATAAAGCGGCGGTGGCATGAGCTGGATGCCACAAAACTCTCTCTCGGGCGGCTCGCAGCTTTGGCCGCAAAGTTCCTCATTGGCAAACACAAGCCGAGTTACACGCCTCATCTCGATAATGGCGATTTTGTAGTGGTGGTGAATGTCGACAAGCTCAAAACCACTGGTCGGAAAATGTTACAGAAAGAGTATTTTCATTATTCCGGATATCCCGGTGGTTTGAAACGTCGAAAAATGGGCGATGTTTTTGCAAAAAATCCGGAAAAAATAATCTGGAAGGCAGTCTACGGGATGCTCGCAACAAACAGGCTACGTATGGGTAGATTAAAACGTCTGAAACTCGTAAAAGGCACGAGTCATAAATTTAAAATTGACCACAAGGTCAACATCTGACAATTAACAATTGACACTGACAATGGAGAAGAAAGCTACAACAAAAAAAAGCTCGGAACACAAGAGGGAAGCGCCTGCAAAAAAATCTGTCACACACAAGGAGAAGTATTTTTTTTCTGTGGGACGGAGAAAAACAGCCCAGGCCCGGGTCAAGCTCTTTGCTGAGGGAACCGGTGAGATTACGGTCAATAGTCGTCCGCTGCAATCGTATTTTCCGACATTGAGTCAGCAAAAACTTGCCACTGATCCGCTCGTAGTCCTGGGACTCGAAAAAAAAGTCAGAGCCACAGTGAGCGCGCTCGGCGGCGGGGTGACCGCGCAAGCTAAAGCCGTGAGCCTGGGACTAGCCCGTGCGCTGCTTTTGATTGATCCCGCTTATCGCACAGTTTTGAAAAAAGGTGGGTTTCTGTCCCGCGATGCTCGCAAGAAAGAGCGAAAGAAACCAGGTCTCAAGCGCGCCCGCCGCGCCCCACAGTGGCAAAAGAGATAACTATCTTTTTTGCGCTGAGCCTGTCGAATTGGTGAAAGCGTTAGAGCGCAATTGGATTAGCATTTTGGAACACCTCAACCGCGGTTGAGGTGTTTTAGTGTATACTTAATGTATGAGTAAAAGCGTTCGAATTGCTCTTATCATAGTCAGCTTTCTCATAACTGCATTTTTTTTGGGTTTTCGCCTTGGCAAAGGTGATCCTGTGACTGATGAGGTCGAGCTTGCTTTTCGGGCCTTAGGCGATATGGATTTTTTTGCTACGCCATTTCAAACCACACCCCTTGAGTGGTTTTCTGGGAGCGTATGGTGGACACATCTGTCGTTTCACGATCATCCTCCGGTTATCTTCGCACTCGGGCATCTCGTGTTCAAGATGTTTGGGGATTCGCTTCTGACACTGCGCATCCCATTTGCGATTCTCGGTCTCGGTTCTCTCGTGCTTCTCTATTTGTTCTCCCGAAAATTATTTGATGAAAAGATAGCTTTAATCGCTCTCGCGATTGCTGCAGTCAATACTTATCTCACCTGGATCGGCAGGATCGGGCTCCAGGAAGAGCTAGTAATATTTTTTAATATTCTAAGTTTGTATTTGCTAACGAAGGTTGAGCAGCGCAGGATTTTTTTTATTTTTTGGGGCATAGCGTTTGGCCTTGGAGTGTTGTCCAAATATACGGCTGTTATTATTTTGCCAGTCTCGATTCTTTATCTGTGGTATTTTAACCCGATAGAGCTCAAAAAGAAATCATTTTACCTCTCTTTGCTGCTTGCTGTTCTGGTCTTCTCTCCAGTTTTGATTTACAATGTCGCGATGTATCACGCTGTCGGGCATTTTGATTTGCAGCTTTCTTCATTGCTTCACGAGAACGTGAGCGCGCACTGGCAAACGCTTCCCGGAAAGCAAATTGGCACGATTTGGTCCAGACTCGCAACTTTTTACCCAAATCTGTGGAATAATGATTTGCCGTTTGCCTTATTGTTTCTTCCCAGTTTAATTTTTCTGTTGTTCCTCTACGCGCGGAGCAGGCTCGGGTCCCAGGGAAAATTTCTATTTTGGGTAATCATTTTATATCACCTTTTGATCACGGTGATTGGCCCCAGCCAGAGATTTTTGGTCATGCTCGTGCCCTGGGGCATCATTGTAATTGCTTATGCTTTATTTGCGGTTTGGAAAAGGAATCGTCTGGTTTTTTACGTTCTAATCGTGAGCATTTTCATATATCAGGTTTATTACAATTTTGCCGCGAATTTGAGTTATTCGTATGACACTGAATCTGCCTGGCGCTATTCCAAACTGCGTTTGGAGAGTGGAGCCTTTGGATACAATGAGCTGGAGAATTATTTGGTGGGACTTCTCGATACCAAAAAGCCGGCAGTGAAACTTGGCTTCCCGACCAAGCTCAAATTTGTTGAATCTTTCCGGGCCGAGGATTTTCGCGGTATTTCCGAAAATCCCGAGGCTCCTTACCTCGTAATTTACGATCCGCGGGTGAACCAGGTCGCGAAGCTTTGGCTGTATGATCGGCGCTATTATTACGACGGCTGGCCGTTTGTGTCAGTGGATGAATTTCTCACGGTACAAAAAGTCGCCCCGCAGTATTTTTCAGATTTGGGTGTAAAGGATTATTTCTACATTGCGGCGACGGAGGCAACTTTTGTCGGGGCCCCGGTTCCGCATAGTCAAGCTGCAAAATTTGAGCAGGAGAGGTTTTTGGATGAGAAAATCGTCGCCGAAAAAGAAATTGTCAACCGGCAAGGCCAAAAAGTTTTCTCTATCTATCGTTTTTCTTTATAATAAAGCTATGCAACTCAAAAACGCAGAAATCGCTAAAATCTTTCGGGAGATGGGAGGGTACTATGAAATCAAAAACGTCCCGTTCAAGCCTCGCGCCTATGAGCTTGCGGCTGATTCTATCGAATCGCTCGATGAGCAAGTCCAGGACATTTATGAAGCCGAGGGTTTTGGCGGTTTAAAAAATATTCCCAGAGTAGGACAGGGCATCGCCGAGCATATTGAAGAGCTTATCAGAACCGGGCGTCTCCAAAAATACGAGGGGCTCCGCAAGCAGATTCCTGTAAATCTCGCGGAGCTGACAAATGTCGAAGGCGTGGGCGCAAAAACCGCAGGCATACTGTACAAACGGCTCGGGGTTCGGTCTCTTGGGGATTTAAAAAAGGCGATAGCAGGCCACAGGCTACAAAAGATCAAGGGCTTTGGCCGTAAATCAGAAGAGAACCTAAGCAAAGCGCTAGGAACTGCGAGCGGTTTTGAAAAGCGGTTTCTCCTTGGACAAATTTATCCGGTAGTGGAGAAATTGAGAAATACTCTCGAGACCTCCGGACTCTTTACCAAAGTGATGGTCGGCGGTTCGTATCGCAGGCGACAAGAAACCGTCGGAGATATCGATATCCTTGCGACTGCACCTGTGGCGAAAACAGCGATGAATTTTTTTGTGAAATATCGCGATACTGCTCGAGTGGTTGAGAGCGGCGAAACTAAATCAGTAATTAAGCTTTCGGACGGAATCCAAGTGGATTTACGAATTGTACCGGGAGTGTCATGGGGTGCGGCCGCCCAATATTTTACTGGAGATCTTGCGCATAATATCAAGATGAGGAAGATTGCGATTGCCAAAGGCTGGAAACTGTCAGAGTACGGAGTATTTCGCGGGAAAAAAATGATCGCAGGCAGAACTGAAGAAGAAGTCTACAAAAAATTAGGATTAAAGCAATTACCCCCACCAGAGCTGCGCACTGACAGCGGAGAAATTGAGGCAGCGATTGCGGGCAAACTCCCAAAATTAATCAACTATGGGGATGTGCGGGGAGATTTGCAGACGCAAACCAGCTGGACTGATGGGAACAATTCAATCGAGCAAATGGCGCAAGCCGCGCTGGCTCGGGGGCGCGAGTATATTGCGATAACAGATCACACGAAGAGTCTGGTCGTGGCCGGCGGACTGGACGAGAAAAAATTGCTGAAGCAGGGGAAAGAGATAGATAAACTAAATTTCAAATTTCAAAACTCAAATTCCAAATTTAAGATTCTCAAAGGGGCCGAGGTGAATATACTCAAAGATGGAAGCCTTGATACTGATGATAAAACTCTGGCAGAGCTTGATGTGGTCGGAGTGTCGGTTCATTCGCATTTCAAACTCTCGCGCGAAGACCAAACCCGCAGGATTATTAAAGCCATCTCAAATCCCCTTGTCGATATATTGTTTCACCCCACGACTCGCATCATCCAAAAGCGCGCGCCAATAGATTTTGATTTTAGCGCAGTTCTCAAAGCCGCTCGAAAATTCCGCACAGCCTTGGAGATAAACGCGCATCCGTGGCGGCTCGATCTTCATGACAAACTCATTCGCCAGGCGATTGACGCGGGTGTGAAATTGGTAATTGACACGGATGCCCACGTGGCCAGAGAGCTTGACTATATTCACTTCGGAGAAGCCCAGGCGCGTCGTGGCTGGGCTAAAAAATCAGACGTCTTGAATACTAAAAGGGTTGAGGAATTACTAAAGTATTTCGCAAAGAAGTCCCCCTCCTCACGAGGAGGGGGTTAGGGGAGGTTATTTTCGCTTATATAAGGCATTTTGGAATTTCTTTTTGGCTAATATAAGCCATAAACCGCACCTCAACCCTTGACCCGGACGCGGTTTTGGTGTATCATATTTTGTTACGCTTGAAATAGATAGATTGTTCTTTAACTAAGTTCATATTTCAGATTTTGTACCCCGCCCGCCATCGCAAGCCTCGAGCTTGTTCAGCCGTTGCGGGCAGGCCGTTGAGGAGCGGCACACAAAATCAATACAGAGCTGGTAGCAAAATTGTTACTTATAGTTACTATTCAGTGCTAATAAATT
>JAHFJD010000047.1 GCA_023246055.1 Candidatus Doudnabacteria bacterium | reverse complement strand
AGGCTGCAAACTTTTCAAAAGGCTCATCGATGCTCTGGCATCGCTTCCGCTTTTTTCAAAGTTTTCGCTCAAAATTCTGAACATTTTATCTCAAAAGCAAGTTTTTCAACAGGCTCTAAGAAGCTAAAAAGCTAATTCCTAAAAGCTATGTCAAACTGTGTTTTCTGCAAAATTGTTGCTTGGGAAACGCCGTCGCAGAGAGTCTATGAGGATGATGAATTTATAGCGTTTCTGGATATCAATCCGGTTAATTTTGGACATACGCTTGTTATTCCTCGTGAGCATTATGCGAATTTTCAAGTCACGCCGGAGCAAACGCTGGCTGGAATGATGAAAATTGCGAAAAAAATTGCCCCGGCGATGACGACAGCCATGAACGCCCCAGCTTTTAACGTCACGTTCAATAGTGGGCAGGAAGCTGGGCAAGCCGTCGATCACGTGCATTTGCATATCATTCCCCGCTATGCAGACGATGGTCACAAATCCTGGATCGGACGCCATCGCTATGCGGAAGGTGAAATGGGCGCAACTGCAAGTAAGATTCAGGAGCTCATGAGCTTGTAGCTTCTTAGCTTTTTAGGATAAGCTAGTTTCAGAGTCCTAAGAAGCTAAAAAGCTAATTCCTAAGAAGCTATGATCTTTGTTTCCGGCTCTCTCGCTTACGACATCATTCTTGATTACCCTGGGCGGTTTGCTGACCATATCAATCCCGAAAAAGTTCACGCGCTATCGTTGAGTTTTTTGGTGCGTGGTGTAAAAAAGAGCACTGGCGGCACAGCGGGGAATATAGCGTATAATCTCGGAATGTTGAAATTACCGGTCGAAATTTTGGCTGCCATAGGCAATGACAGTAAGGAAATATTACCAAAATTTACGCAATTGCGTATAAAAAGGAAATATTTAAAAATTTCTAAACATCCAACTGCTGTTGCGTACATTTTTACTGATCGTGATGACAACCAGATCACGGGTTTTTATCCCGGGGCCATGATGGAGGCAGTTAAACTGCCAAAAGTTACTTCGGGAGATTGGGCGATTATTGCTGCCGAGAACCCGAGAAATATGGCCAGGCTAGCGAAGCATTATCAAAGACATAACCTTAAATACATTTTCGACCCGGGCCAAGCCATCACCGCAATGGCGAATAGGGATTTGCGAATGGCGATCAGAGGCGCCACGATTTTGATCGGTAATGATTATGAGATTGAGTATATTTTTCAAAAGTTAAACTCACCCCTCCCCAGCCCTCCCCATCCCTCCAGTTCGGCGGGCAGGCAAGGGGAGGGAACAAAAACAGAATTCCTCCCCCTCGGTGGGGGAGGAAAGGTGGGGGGAATAATTATCCGTACCCTCGGGCACCATGGATCGGAAATAATTTACCCGAATGGCAAGAAGACGAGAATTGGCATTGCGCAAGTCAAAACAGCGGTTGATCCAACTGGTGCTGGGGACGCGTACCGAGCAGGACTCATTTGCGGAATTGTCCGCGGTTTCGATTTGAAAACCTCTGCCCAGCTGGGTGCCACCGCGGCCTCCTTCGCGGTCGAAAAATACGGTACCCAGAATCATGAGTTTAGTTATGGTATAATCGTAAAGCGACACAATAGAAACTTTAAGGAAAAAATCCAATGAAATTTGATGTAAAAAATCTAAAACTCGCAGATAGCGGAAAGAAGCGAATCGAGTGGGCTGGGCGTGAAATGCCAGTGCTCGCAAAAATCCGCGAGGAGTTTGCCAAACGCCAACCGCTTAAGAAAATCAATTTGGCCGCATGCCTGCACGTCACTGCGGAGACTGCGAATCTCATGATCACGCTCAAAGCAGGCGGCGCCAAGTTAGCCTTGTGCGCGTCTAATCCGCTTTCAACTCAAGATGATGTAGCGGCATCGTTAGTGCATGATTATAAAATCCCGGTATTCGCCAAGCGGGGCGAGAATCGCAAGGTTTATTATCAGCATTTGAATTCTGTTCTCGACATTCGGCCGAACGTCACCATGGATGATGGCGCGGATTTGGTCAGTCTTCTCCATGGGGACAAGGAAAAATTGGCGAAAGGTATTTGGGGCAGTTCCGAAGAAACCACGACTGGGGTGATAAGGCTCAAGAGTCTTGCCAAATCGGGCAAGCTCAAATTTCCCGTGATCGCGGTCAACGACAGCAAGACAAAATTTATGTTTGATAACCGCTATGGCACAGGGCAGTCGACGATTGACGGAATTTTGCGGGCTACAAACATTTTGCTTGCCGGGAAAAATTTTGTTGTGGCCGGTTATGGCTGGTGCGGACGGGGAATCGCCATGCGGGCTCGGGGAATGGGCGCGGATGTAATTGTTTGTGAGGTTGATCCAATTCGCGCTCTGGAAGCGCGAATGGATGGTTTTGAGGTGATGCCTATGCAGGAAGCAGTATTTCGCGGAGATATTTTTGTGACCGCCACAGGGGACGCGCATGTAATCGATTTGAACACATATGAGCGGATGAAAGATGGGGCGATCATTGCCAATGCCGGGCATTTTGATGTGGAGATTAACGTGAAAGCATTAAGGCAAATTAGCCAAACTCAAATTCAAATCAGGCCAAATTTAACCGAATATGTGGTCATTCCCGCGGAAGCGGGAGTCCAGAAAACTGGATCCCGGCGCGGAGGCCGGGATGACAGCAACGCGGTCAAATCAATCTATCTAATTGCTGAAGGCCGTCTCGTCAATCTGGCCGCCGCCGAAGGTCATCCCGCGGCAGTGATGGATATGAGCTTTGCGGGTCAAGCACGCGCTGCTGAATATATTGCCAAAAACCATCGCAAACTGAAACGACAGGTTTACGCGCTTCCGGAAGGAATTGACAATGATATCGCCGCACTGAAACTTGAGACCATGGGGATTGATATTGACGAGCTGACAGCCGACCAGAAAAAATATTTGAGCTCTTGGGAGTCAGGGACATGAAATTATTAGTCACCGGCGGAGCGGGGTTTATCGGCTCCAATTTTATCAGGCATTGGCTCGCCAATCATCCCGATGATGAGATTGTGAACTATGACAAATTGACCTATGCCGGTACTCGGGAAAGTCTCAAGGACATCGAGGCGAGCGAGAACTACAAATTCGTTTGGGGTGATATTTGTGATTTGTTTCTCGTGCAAAAAACCCTGCGGGAAAACTCTATCGATACGATAGTTCATTTTGCGGCGCAAACTCATGTTGATCGTTCGATCCTGGCATCGCAGAAATCCAAGCAAGCTAAAGACGTTGTAGATCTATTCACTGAATCGCTTTCGGAAGACTTTGTGCTCAACAACGTGTGGGGCACCCACGTGCTTTTGGAGGCGGCGTTGAAACATGGCGTAAAAAGATTTCACCATGTTTCGACCGATGAGGTGTTTGGTTCGCTTCCGCTTGGTTCCGAAGAGAAATGGAGCGAGGACGCCTGCTATAACCCCCGTTCCCCGTATTCGGCTTCAAAAGCCGCTGCTGACCACTTAGTACGGGCTTACCACAGCACTTACGGCTTGCCAATCACCGTGACAAATTGCGCTAACAACATTGGTCCGTATTTGTTTCCGGAAAAGTTTCTGTCACTCGCGATTACTAACCTGTTGGAAGGCAAAAAAACGTCGGTGTATGCACCGGGCAATCAGATTCGCGAATGGCTTTGGGTGGGCGATCACATCCGAGCGATTGAGCTGGTCTTGCAGCAAGGGAAAGTAGGGGAGACATATTTTGTTTCCCCGGACAACCCAGAGCTCCCGAACCTCGAGGTAATCAAGAAAGTGCTCGAGATAATGAATCTTGGAGAGGACATGATTGAATTGGTCAAGGATCGCCCTGGTCATGATCAGCGATACGCCATGGATTCTGGCAAGATCCGACAGATGCTCGGTTGGAAGCCGGAAGTGGGAATTGATGACGCACTTGTGAAGCTGGTCAGTTGGTACCGCGAAAACGAATGGTGGTGGAAACCCCTGAAGGAAAAAAACAAAAAATTTTACACGGAGCAATATGGAAATCGGTAGAGTCCTGGTTTTGGGAGCGCGGGGCATGCTCGGGAGAGAGCTCATGAAACTCTACGGACGGGACCGAGCGGTCGGTTGGGATCGAGAAACATTTGATTTTGCCCGCCTTGCTGATGTGAAAGCAGACATCACGAAGATAAAACCCGATGCCATCATCAACTGCGTCGCTTACAATGATGTAAATCGGGCGGAGACAGAACGAGATAAAGCTTTCAAAATTAATGCCGAGAGCGTTGGGGAGCTTGGCAAGCTCTGCCGCGAGCTCGATATTCCTGTCGTGCATTTTTCCACCAACTATGTATTTGACGGAAAAAAAGGGGAGTACAGCGAAGTCGACGAGCCACATCCCTTGTCTGCCTATGGAGCATCCAAATACGAAGGGGAGAAGCTTCTGCGGCAAAATTGCAGTAAATATTATTTAGTCCGCACCTCTGTTATTTTTGGTACCAGAGTCGAGGGATCCGAGAGTAAAGAAAGCTTTGTGGCATTTGTTCTTCAAAAAACCAAAAATCACGAGCCGATTTTTGCGTATACTGATGAAATCGGCAGTTTCACATACGCAGTTGATTTAGCCCGCGCTGCTGCGCTATTATTAGAAGAGCAAAAACCTTACGGCATTTACCATATCGTAAACAGCGGCCACGGTAGCCGGTATGAATTAGCCGAAGAAACCCTGCGCCTCCACGGACTGCTTGAGGGTTCCGCGCTGCGGCCAGTAACTTTGCAAGACAGGCCTCGAGCGGCAAACATTCCGCGCAAATCAGTACTTCTGAACACAAAACTGCCCGGCATGAGGCCATGGCAGGAAGCACTTGCAGAGTACTTGAATCAGGAATCTTGAATTATGAACTAGGATGAATTCCTAATTCCTAATTCCTAATTCCTAATTCGATACCATGAAAGGCATAATTCTCGCCGGGGGCAACGGAACCCGTTTGCGGCCCGTGACCTTCGTCACAAACAAACACCTCTTGCCGGTTTACAACAAACCGATGATTTTTTATCCGCTGGAAACCATGCGGGAGTGTGGTTTTGAGGATGTGCTGATTGTCTCGGGCCGTGAGCACGCCGGAGATTTTTCGAACCTCCTCGGTTCTGGTAAAGAGTTTGGCGTACGCTTATCTTACGAGATTCAAGAGGAAGCTGGCGGTATTGCCCAGGCCCTGGCCCTGGCGGAAGATTTTGCTGATGGGGGATCCATGGCCGTGCATCTCGGCGATAATATCTTTGAACAGCGCGAGCAGCTCGTCGCTGGAGTCAAAAAATTTGCCGAGCGCGAGGACGGGGCCATGATTTTTATAAAACAAGTTGCAGATCCCGAGCGCTTCGGGGTTGCCGAGATCGCGGGCGACAAAGTCGTGAAAATTGTCGAGAAGCCAAAAGCACCCAAAAGCAATCTCATCGTGACCGGTTTTTATGTGTACGACAAGAATGTGTTTGAAATCATTCGTAGTCAAAAACCCTCGGCGCGCGGAGAGATGGAGATCACCGACGTCAATAATGTTTACATAGAGCAGGGCAAAATGGCCTACAATATGGTCGAGGGAGAATGGACCGATGCTGGAACCTTTGACACATTATTGAGGGCCTCAAATTTGGTAGCTGGGAAGAAAGCTGTTAAATAAGCTTAAAATAGGCATTATCCGCTCTTAGATCATTGACAAGAGCGTTTTTTTGTGCTAGACTGATTGCTTAAATTATTGTTTGGACATATGACTTCCGCTACCGATAAAACTGAACATGTGAAAACGATCAGAGAGCTCCTGGGCTTGGAAGGGGTAGAGTTTTCCATACCCGTACCAGAGCCCGTTTCAAAGACCAGTCCTCCCCCCGCATTTGAGCTTCCGGTGGCAGAACCGCAGATTGGCAGTGAGCTTGTCGTGCCTGCTCCACCTGCGCCAAGCGACACTGCGCATGAGCCTGAAGCCGTGGAATTTGTTCCCGCTGCCGAGACCAAATCCAAGGTCGGCCGGTTTTTGAGCCGCGACGCCGTTCGGTATCCTTTGATCTTTATCATCTCTCTGGGGTTCTTTTATGTGGTGTTAAATTTCCACAGCCTGTCCCAGCAATTTTTTGGCGCAGTGACCCCGCCGCCATCAAACGAACAGTCAGCGCTTGGCTCGAAAACTGCTGACTTTATCTCGTGGATATCTCGGTATTATGTGGTAGAGAACAAGCCGGAAATTATCGCTGCTAACTCTGATCCGGATGCGGACGGCCTCACCAACCTTGATGAATATTATCTTTCCACCAATCCGTTTCGGCGCGATACTGATCGCGACGGAATAGATGATGGACAGGAAGTTTTGGCAGGTGACAACCCGCTTTATGACGGCGGCCAGACATCGAGGCAGCAAGAAGTAGTGGCGAAAAGTCTGGATTTGGGCGCAGTTGATTCGCGCCGCTCGTACAATAGCGATAGGGGCCTCGTTGGCGGCGAATCCACTTCGCAGGGAACTGTTGATACGGAAAGCCCTGGCGCGATTTCCATCCCAAGGCTCGGCCTTGAACTCCCGGTGATTTGGTCCAAAACTTTCGAGGGCATGGAGGAGGATTTGAAATATGGCGTAGCCCATCATCCGAGTACTCCATATCCGGGATCGTACGGCACTGTGTCTATACATGGTCATTCTTCCGGGAACTGGGATGACGGAGGGTTTAAGACCGCGTTTACAAAAATAAATTTGCTGGAGCCGGGCGATGAAGTGTTTGTCACTGTTCATTATGCTGGCGGGCAGTCTCGCAGATATCGCTACCTTGTGCGCTCTAAAAAAGTTTATGCCAAAACTGACGGGGCGCAGTTTCACGCTGGCGATGGCTATTTTTTGAACTTGTCCACGAGCTGGCCGATCGGCACTTCCCGCGAGCGTTACGTAGTAACAACCGAACTCGCAGGACTATAATAGTGATAAGTTGTAAGTAGTAAGTGGTAAGTACGGGCAAGCAAAAACCGCCCTCAACCATTGACAAGAGTTGTTTTTTTTGTTAAGATTGGGGGTCTTTTGATAATGGAAAGACGCGCACTGATAGGATACAAGTTCTCGCCCAATTAAGGGCACAAATATTTCCACAAATATTTCGGAGGATAATTCAATGAGGACGATATTAGTTGGTTTGTTTTTTGTTTTGGTTGTTTCGGTTTCCGGGTTCGCGCAAGCCCCAGCCCAGCAGGACTCGGAAAAGCTGGTCACTTTTGAGCTTGGCAAGGATGCGACGCTCCAGACTTTTCTCGACTTCGTTTACAAAGAATGCGGAATTAACTGGGTGGCTGATTCAGATGTCAGACTTACCCAGCTCATCAATATCCGTGTTGACGCCCGGCCTTGCGTGCAGGTTTTTCAATCACTACTCGGGTCGGTAGGCCTTGGTAGTGATTTTAATCCGAAAACGAGTGTTTATCGGATCGCTTCCCGGTCCAAATTCGAAGCGGAGCAAAAACGGGCAGAGCAGAAGCAGCAAGCTGAAGCTCGGGAAAAGGCTCGGTTCCAAAAGGATTTGGAAGCCGAGCAAAAAAAACTCGAGCGCGAGACCCCACCGCCCCCGCTTCCAGTTCTGACCAAACCCACTGGCCGGCCGGATCCTCTCGGACTCGAGTCGCAGACGGTTGCGGCCTCGAAGAAGGTCCCGGTTGTGTGCGCCGCTGCAGTGGAAGCGTCAAAGCTTCCATATGTTTACGGCGTGTATTTCGGTAGCGGGCAGCAGGCTGATTCCTTGCGCTATGGTTCTCCAATGGGGAATATAATTCAGGGATCACTCTGCGATCAGCTCCTGTTCAAGGGCTATAGCCCGGTTGTTGCGAGGACCGGGTTTCAGGCTCAAAGTCGTGCAGGGCTGCAGCGCGAAGTGTCACTCTCCAATCGATCAAATCGCTCGGTCTTTGGGGGAACACAAGATGTGTATCCGACCGAGACTGCCGACTACGTGGTGATTCCGGAAATTGCCTTCACGACCCTTGCGGGGAATCAGAAAGCGATTGATGGACGAAGCACCGGACGGGTGATCGGTGACGCAATCAGAGGTCCCGCAGGACGGATCATCCGCGATGCGTCAGGTGAGTTCGGGAAACAAACGGACTCGCGCATGGTCGAGGCAGTGCTGACAGTTCGGTTTTACGACCGTGCCGGCCGCCAAGTCCGCACCTACCAGGCCGCCGAGAAGATGAGCTGGAAGCAGGGCGAGGAGTTCCGCCTTGCCATCATCGGCAGGCGCTCGACCAACACACCAACGCTTGCGCCACTGGCGCAAAAACTCGTCATGGCTGTCGCAGCAAAAATGTGATAGCCATGCGGGTGCTCAAAGGCATAGATAAACACCGTGCAGTATGCACAGGATATCTATGCCTTCTTTTTTTTGCGATGAAGAATGTAATGTATGGAATTTGGTTTCCTTACCAGTACTCACTTACTTCGCGGCCGCGAAGTAAGTGAGTACTGCGCTTGAATATTTTTGTTAATGAATTTATCAAAGATATTTGGGTATAATCCAACCCCTTTCTTTTCGTAAGCAGGTGCTTGACTTTTTTTGTCTGTATAGTTAACAGTCAACGATGACACTTTCTAGTTTTTCCCTAGGTGTTAAATCACCTAATGATAGATGTAACCGTTCAGTATTGTAATACTCCAGCCAC
>JAHFJD010000012.1 GCA_023246055.1 Candidatus Doudnabacteria bacterium | reverse complement strand
TTTGGACGACTCCTTACCAGTGGCTGGAGTATTACAATACTGAACGGTTACATCTATCATTAGGTGATTTAACACCTAGGGAAAAACTAGAAAGTGTCATCGTTGACTGTTAACTATACACCTAACCGAGATTCCATATTGATTCGATATTCCAAATTCTATTTTACTGCGGCGTAGTCCTTTGTGACCCAGCCAGTGGTGCCGTCAGCAAGCTTGATTTCGTACCATCCCGCTTTCTCATCCGTTGAGACGAGAATAAAAGCTTCGCCGGGCTTGGCTGTGCTTATTTTGATAAAATTGGTGCCAGGTCCTTTGCGGACATTGAGAAATCCAGTCGGCGTGTTCTGGATTTCCACAACCCGCACAGGCTCCAGAGGAATCGAAGTCTCTTCAGTGGTAGAACTGGGGGTGGTCATTTTGTCATCCACCGGAACGTTGGTTTCCGGTACGTTCAAGCTCGGGATAAAAGACTCGCTCGTGGGTTCCAGCTCGGAAATTTTAACATAAAATATTAGGGCCGCGCCTACCAGTCCCCCTAAAATAATGGCGTAGGCGATAATCTTGAGGAATCTATCCGAAGTTGTCTCTCGAGGCAATGCGATTTTTGTATCAATGAGCTTGCGTTCAGCGATCACATTTATATCGACTTTTTTCTCTGGCTTGGCTAGTGGTTTGATTGTCGCGGGTTTGGGTGATGTTTTTTTTCTTGGAGGCATATGTATTTTAATCTATACTATTTTCATAATTATATCAAATTTTCAGGGGCAAGGTAAAACTGAAAATCGTGCCCTTCCCCTCTTCCGAAGAAAAACTGATCTTGCCACCCATGATTTCCACGAGCGATTTCACGATATAGAGTCCGAGTCCTGTGCCTTCGGACGAAAGCTTCAAAACATTTGTACTGCGAAAAAATTTATCAAAAACCCGGGTCTGCTCGGTTTTGGGAATACCGACCCCGGAATCAGATATCATGACCGCGATGTTGTTGCCTTTTTTTTCGAGAATGATTAGAATCTTGCCGCCGCGAGGAGTGTATTTTATTGCATTGGAGAGAAGGTTACCGATCACCCGTTTCAATTTATCCGGATCAGTTTCCACAATCGGCAAAGGCCCGCTGATAATCTCAAAATCGATCTTCACTCCACCGGCCTGGATCATGCTGGCATAATTGTCTATCGATTCCTCAACCAGCTTTTCTATCCGTAGCGGACGCAGTTCGAGATGGATCCCGCCTTCTTGGATCCGGGATACATCGAGGAGGTCATTGACAAGATTGATGGCCCGTTCGCTGGACCGGCTAATCTCCATGAGGTAATCACGTTGCTTCTTTGTGAGCGGACCTGATCGCTTGAGGATGATTTCCGTATACCATTTGATGGCAGAGAGCGGCGTACGGAGCTGGTGGCTTGCCAGGGTCACGAAATCATACTGGAGGTTCTGCATACTCACGGGCTCGCCACGACCTAAGATGTTTTTTACTCTAGCCATTTGCCCTCCCAAATTTCATGACAAGCTTTAATTGGTTCTTTTGCATATTTTTCCAAGTTAGAAATGTTTGGAATGTTTGGAGGGTAAATGTGATTAAGATTTCTGCTCTGCTTCGATTGGCAAGGTAAAAAAGAAAGTGGTACCCCGTCCTTCCTCGGAAAGCACGCGAACTTGCCCGCCGTGGGCCTCGACTACGCCCTTCACGATCACGAGGCCCAACCCCGTGCCTTTCTTTTCTGTTTTGCGAGCTGTGGAGAGCTGCTGAAATTTGCTAAACAACCTGGGGATTTCGACTTTTGGGATGCCGGCGCCGGAATCAGACACGCTGATCACAAGCTCGTCCTTTGCTGCCAGCTCGCTTTTGGGAAATTCCTGCCAGGGTAGATTGAGCGCTCTAGCCGCGTCACCGATAGTGTGCCCTACGGGGCACAAGAACGCCCCGACTGTGATTTTTCCTTCCCCTTGGGTAAATTTGATCGCGTTCGAAAGCAAATTGTTCAGGACCTGATCTATCTTCATACTATCAAACATAAATTTTTTTGGCACGTCAGCCGCGACATTTTCGATAATTTCCACATGCGATTCGGAGGCCAGGGTCTCAAACGAACGAATCCGCTGGCTGATAACCTCCCTGGGATCGTGCGGTTGTTTCAAAATCGGAAATTTCCCCGATTCGATTTTGGCCACATCCAAGAGGTCATTGACGAGATCCAGCATTGACGAAGAGTTAGTGGAAATGAGGCTGATGAACTCCTGATATTTTTTTTGTTCATTTTTGATTTTTTCGCTTTTCAAAAGATCGGCAATGCTGCGGATACCAGTCAGGGGTGAGCGAAGCTCGTGCACCATCATTGACGTAAAATCCTCTCGCATTTTTTCGAGCTCCTTTTCATGAGTGATGTCATGAAACAACACCACACTGCCGATCGGTTCCTTTTTGTTGTTCTTCACTGGGGTTATGAGGATCTGCACAAATCTGTCGGCGATCGAGACCTCTTCCTCCACGATAAGCTGGTCGCGCTTCAGACTCTCGTCAATCTTGGTGCGCAAATCGAGTCGATCAGAGAGTTTATCGAGCACATCAAATATTGTCGGATTTTCAGTAGAGATGCCGAGCAATTTTCTGGTCTGCGGGTTGACCACTATAACGCGGCTGCCGGGATCAACCATCAACACTCCGTCAGCCATGCTAGCGACCATGGCGTTCAATTTTCCTTTTTCAATTTCCAAAACGGTTTCCAACTTGGACACCGCCTCTGAAGCTTGGTTCATGATGGTGTACAATATTTCCACCTCTGTACTGCTTTGATAAAGCCCGGGCTCTACGGAAGCGACAGTAAAAATTCCGGCCGGGCGGTTGTTGATCACTATCGGAATATTAAAAAACGAGGCGACTTTGCTCTGAGCCGTCGGGTCGGTAACCATCCCGGTAATAGTCTCATCCACGTCGCCCTCTGCGTAGGTTTTGCCAAACAAGGCTGACAAGGATCGAAGCATCTGGGTTCGCGCGTCCGTGATAAACTGCTTGCTCACGGGTTCAGCGAGATTCACATGATAAAGCAGTCTGCCCGATTCCCCAGGCAGCATGTACAAAACCGCGGAATACGGCAGCAGATTCCCCAGCGACGAGGAAATGATCTCTACGATTTTTTGGACGTTAAGCGAATAGCCGATTCGCTCCCCGAGCTCGCGCAAGATAGCGAGTTCATACATGCGGCGCTTCATTATGTCTTCGCGCGCCGCCAATTTGAAGTATAATCGCCTATACTCGAACCACGCCACCAACAAAACCAACACACTGAAAATTGCTGCCCAAAAAATTGGTTCGTTCGGGATACTGAATTCGAGCATTTATTGTTTTATTATTTCGCAGCGCGACTGAGCTTGGAAAAACCGATGCCAGAAAACACGAGTCCAAGCAGCAACAGCGCGTTATGCAGCAAAGTTGGATCGGTTGTCCCGATCGCGTCCACGAAACTCACATCCGCAAGGGCCCCAAAAATCCGATCGAACGCTTCAATGGAAAAAAACAAAATTCCAACACCGATCCATTTCAGAGCAGAGCCGATCACACCGCCATAAGCTTTGTTAGTTTGCCACAATGTGTAAACCACACCAATCATTATCACTAACACTAGGCCTTGTAACACCAGCGTCATAAAATTATTTGGGAAGATTTAATTTGATTTCTGGATATTTCGCAAACACAGGATCGAGAATATTTTTGACGATAGCCCCGGAAAGCGCAATATACCCGTCAACCAGCTTTTGCAGGATGTTTTGCGAGTTGCTTTCATCCAGTCTTAAAACCCGACCAGTCTCGTCAAGCTCCAATCCCGGAATATTTTTGGCCTTTCGCAAAGCAATATCCGGTCCCAAAATCTCCACTTGCTTTCCGACTATTTCCTCAATCAGTTTTTTGTAATCAGCACTGTCAGCCATAGTTACATGTTCCCCGCTTTTCGGGCAATGACGGTTTTAACTTTTTCCAGCAAATCTTCGAGTTTGTAATTGGCTTTGACGAGATAGTCCATGGCACCAAGGGATAACACTTCGGAAATCCGTTCATAATCAGAAAGGTTCGTCAAAATGACGACAGGAATATCTCGAGTTTCATTGTTTTCCTTGAGTTTGCGCAGCATCTCCATGCCATCCATCTTGGGCATAACGAGATCGAGAAGGATCAGGTCTGGTTTAAATGCTTTAACTTTATCAAGCCCATCTTGACCATCGACTGCCCCGCCCACCTGGTAGCCACCGGTTTCCAGCTCTTCTTTGAGGGCAGTTAACAAAATTTCTTCGTCTTCGACCACTAAAATTTTTGCTTTGTCAGCTTTGTCAGCTTTGTCAGCCATGATGTTTATTGAATTAATTTTAATTTATTTCAGCCCCGAATCTTAATACAAATACTATAGCACACTTTGACTGATAGTGTCAAAAATGGTAAAATATCGTAGTATTGCCACCTTAGCTCAGTTGGCCCCGAAGGAATCACTTCGTGATCCTACGGGGTAAATTTCGCAACCGTTTTGCTTGCCCCGTATACAATGCCGTCCTAGCTCAACTGGCAGAGCAATAGTTTTGTAAACTATAGGTTCCGGGTTCGAGTCCCGGGGACGGCTCCACCAGGCATTGTTATACTGGGGTAAACCGTAGGTCCCCGGTTCAAGCCCGGGAGGTGGCTTTCGGGCAGTTACTCAAGCGGTCAACGAGGGCTGACTGTCTCATGGCAGCTCTCAAAGGAAACTTTGAGATGAACTTTCCGGGATAACGGTGAATGCTAAATCTTATGACATGCGAACACCGTGGGAACCCCGATCTAAATATCGGGGGCACCGTAGAGACTAGATACCGGGACATCCACCTCAGGCGGATGAAGATATAGTCCACGCCTATAGGAAACTCTAGGATAAGTGAAATCAGCTGGCTTCGGCCTACGCAGGTTCGAATCCTGCACTGCCCATTCAAAAAACACCTTTCGATTTACTCAAGGTGTTTTTTGTATGCTATCCACAGACCTCCGCACTATCACCATACTAGTATGGTGATAGTGCCCCGTTTCAAAAAAACACCGAAAACTATTCGGCAATTTTTGTTAGGCAACGCTAAGGGGGAAATTATTCTTTATTTGCTCCGGGATTGCGAAACGATTTGGCAGTTAAAGCGAAAAGGCTAACAAGAACTAAAGCGGCAAATCCAATCCCCAGCCACGGGATCCAAGGATAACGTTCAGTGATCCGACTTTCTGCCCCATCACAGACATCACCCTTGCCGTCTCCATCAGTATCTGTTTGGTCTCGATTAGGATTGTCAGGACAGTTGTCTTTGGAGTTAGTGATCGCATCCTGATCAAAATCGTCACATGTATCCCCACGGCCATTGCCATTCAGATCTTTCTGGTCAGGATTTGGCACACTGATGCAGTTATCCTGAATATCCGGGATGTTGTCATTGTCCACGTCAGCAATCCTATAGCTCGGATTTGATACAGGTAGTAGCCCGCGAATCTGAACGACGTCTTTGACAGAGGCGAGGTCGCCTGACTCTCCAACATGAATGTTAGCTTGCCGATCTGGATCGAAATATATCCGATAATTCTGCCCCGGCTGGGCTAGGAATCTCACTGCGCGATCAGCCGTGTTGACCGCATTTTTTTGAATCAAGGACAACTCACTTATTCGTAAGGGCTGCCCATACATTAAGGAAATCGTCCACAAATCTGAAACGATCTCCGGGAAAAACGTTGTAATCGAGCTCATCTTCTGCCTTGCTAGCACTATCCTGCTCTGACCATCAACCATGGCTCGAATCTCAATGGTTGTCGGCAGAGCCACATTTTCATCGAGGAGCATGGTTAGCGCCGATGATTTAATCGGAACAGGGCTTGCTAGATTGATTTGCACCTGCCCCAGAGTATTTTCGGGAAGGATGAAATCCGAATACGTAGAAATATTTCGATCAGTCATCAGCATGGCGGATGCGATCGTCGGAATTGTCGACACAGCAACAGGAATGTCTGTTGTAAGAATTTCCTGACGGAAATAGTATGGCTCAAATATATTGGTATCTTTGTCGAGTACTGCAAAATCAAATCGCTCAATAAAATCGTCGGAAAACCCAACCTCGACCACTGCCGGCACTGGAGTGGAAACATTCTCCACGTCCTTGTAGTAGCGAAAAGCCCTGATCTGCGAATCAATGGTTGGGACCGGAGAAAATCCGCTAACATTGGTAACAGAACCTGTGAAAATAAACGCTAAAACACTAAAGAAGATGATTTTTGATTTCATATGGTTTTTTTACGGCCAAGAAATGCTGTGCTCATGAGAATTGCCCCAACGAGGAAAAACGTGATTATTCGACCTGTGAGTGCCATTTTCCAAACATCCACAAGCAGCAGCCTTCCCATCACAAAACCGACCAATGTCCCGCCATAAATGCGCAGAGGCTTTTGCGCCCCCGACACTCCGGAAAAATAAACCGCAAGCCCGATGATCGTATAAATAACCAGGGCAATCATCACCGCCGTATCATCATCAAGCAGGGCTGCGTGCAAAGACAACCACAACAGCACATAAGCATAGATTGAGCTTCCGACCAAAAATACCCAGGCAAACCGGGTTAATTCATTTTTTTCTACATCATTCAGGCGCTTCGCTTGATCGTAAAAAAATGCGCCCACACCACCCAGCGCCAGTGTGAGAATTAACAACACAAAAAAATCTTTGTGAATGACCGCCTGATACCAAGCTGGAGAAGTGATACTTTGCAGAGACAAAATCGCTGGGCCGATTAACAACAGACTAACCTTGGCGGTCGCACGCAAGTCTTGGAGCAGCCTATGGGTTATCAAAACAATAGCCGCGGCCTCGATCGTGTAAGCCATGGTCAACGTGGCACCAGAAAGCTCCGCGGAGGTCGCCGCAGCCAGCATGACAATACATACCCCTGCGTAGGCATAAAATGGCTCACGCCTCTGCGTAATGCGAAAGATTAGAAACGCGCCAGCTGCAAATACCACCATCCAGGCGGAAATGATCAGACTTTGCCATTCTTTTTGGGCAGCAGTCATGATCCAAATCAAAAGAAACATGCCAGTGCCGGCGGCTGTAACCAGATCAGGCGCAATTTGTTTGCCTTTTAATTTTATGATCCCGAGGCAGTTGGTCAAAAAGAACACAGCGCTAAAAGCGTAAACAAACAACAGAAGCGTCTCCTTGTCTGCAGAGACAAATGATAGCAAATGCGGCAGACTGTAAAAGACCACAAGAATAAGTGCGGCCGCAGTGAGCTCCCGCCTGCCAGTGACCGCAACCATCCAAATAGTCCCGAGAATTACCACAAACAAATACAAAAATAATCCGGGATAATTCGGAACTGGGGAGTTTGTAAACAGAGGTGCAATGCCGGCAAGGATTAAACTCGAGATCGCCAGGGGCCAATTGCGATATTTCACGCTGGTCACCGCCACAAAAGCAGTGCTCAAAAACATCACGATCAGAGTGGAGAGAGGCGTAAAAAAATCGTAAATTTCCCTGGCGGCAAACAAGGTCAGCAAAATAGTCGTGGACCCCAGGACGAGAAAAATCCCGCCCTGGTGCAGAAATGTTTTGATCCGCCACCAGCCCAAAACCAAAAATAATGCCCCGGCAATTACGCCCAGAGCAATCCGTCCCATGGGTCCGATCCAGTTATTGAGAAAAGCATAGGAAGCAAGCCAGCCAAAACCGATGATCAAGAGCAATGCTCCCAATTTCAAAATCCAGTCCTCTTTGAGCCAAGCCATGAATTTGTCGAACCAAGTCGGTCCGGTGGGCACGGCCACAGAGGGCGGCTGGGAAATCGGCTGCAGCTCGGTCTGCAGGGCAGGCCCGGGTGAAGCGGTCTCGGCACTGCCGGTTTTGACCAATTGCTCAAGCCTCTGCACACGCCCGCGCAAGTTCAACACCAGCACCAAAATCACAATCCCACCAATAAAAATCAACATTTCCAGCATATAGTTTTATATCGTGAATTATACAACAGTCCACTAGACATAGTCCACTATGACATCCCCGCCAGTCGCATTTCTAATTCGAATCGTCACTCCACGCGGTATTACCATACTAGTATGCTAATACCGTAATAAAAAAGACCAGCCTCGAAGGACTGGTCTTTTGGTGTTGCGAACATACCTAACTGCCCCATCCTCCGGGAACTTCAGATGAGCGCGGTGCAAGATTTGGCGATACCGAGAGATGAAAATTCCCCAAAATCTTCCGGCTCCGCAGAGAGTGCTTAAATTTTTCGAACATGGCTTGCAACTGATTCTGCTGCAGACGATTCAAGACCAAACCGCTCGGTAACGTGATTTGAACCGTGATCACCCGCACCGCTTCTTGCGGAGAATTTTTCAGACTTCCCGTAATCAACCAAAGTTTGTCGCAGCCGCGGCAATACCCGTACCAGTGCTTCGGCATGTCTTCGGCAAAAGATGTTATAACTCTGCACTTTGGGCAAAGTTTCTGATTTGCAGAAACACTTTCTTCAGTGAACATTATTCCTCCTCGTTATAGATCGTCTTCTGAAAGCGGAAAACTGTTCTCAAAATACCAATCTGCCGCAGGTGTGTTCCATGGCCACCGCTTGATGTTCCAGGCAGAAACGATTCGCTCAAACCGGCTTCCGGATTTGGCACTTACTTTTTCGATTAGATTTTGGCCCCCGTGTCTGAAAAATAGACAGCCTTCTTTTTGATCGTTAAGTCTAACTTCTGATCCGCGAACTACAAAACCTAACGACTTAAGCTCATCGCAAATTTGCTCGTAATCCATTCTTTCTCCTTCGAATTGTGAGTTTGCGGCATGCAAAAACTCCTGCCGCAAGGACAGGAGTTGGAATGATAAAATTAATCCAAATTCAACGCCTGGCTTTGCGGCAAGACAAACCCACCCACCAAGCTCCACTATTCAATTGTCCCAATTCGTGTGCTGATACCATACTAGTATGGTAATACAGTGTGAAATAAATGTCAAGTGTAATAAATATTATAAAGGGTGCCATGTTATATATCCAATTCTTTCAGAACGTGTTGAAACCCGCCCTCTGGATTACTCATCTCCCGCGATCCTCTTGTTACTGTGACTACAGAAACGCCCAACTTTTTGGCGATTTTGTTATGCGGGACCTTGTCCTGCAGCATTTTTACTATCTGCCAGCGTTTTGACATTTCTCTGATCTCGGTCGGGGTCCAGAGGTCAAGCAAGAACTCGGTGAGTAGCCGCTTGTCCCCCGCGATGTCCTGGATGACCTCGATCAGTTCGTCAAAATGTTCACTGTACCAATGTGATTTGTCTTGTTGCCTTGCTTTCACCATACTAGTATGGTAATACCGTGTAAAATAAATGTCAAATTCGATGAAAAACTCACCCCTCCCTAAATCCCTCCCCATCAAGGGGAGAGAAATCAAAAAACCTATTCCACGATAAGCTTGCCGACCATGCCGGCGGCGCGGTGACTCGAAACAGAACAGTAATATTCGAACGTCCCGGTTTTGTCGGCGACAAATTCAACACTCGATTTTTGACCTGCACCCACGCGATCCGTATGGACGCTGAACTCGCTTATGGACCAATCGTGAAACCCATCCGTACTCTCAAAATTGATAATCACCCGGTCACCCTTTTTCACCTTGAGCTCGCTTTGCGAAAAAGAAAAATTGCGCCCTGTGATGTTAAACACTTTCGGTGGAGCCACGTCCACGTCCCCCATATCATCCTGAACCGGTCCGCCAGCTGGCGGAAGGCTTGGCGCGGCTGGCGGGGTCGGGGCGGGATTGACTGGAGTAACTGGGGGATTCACAGATTCCATGCTATCATCCATCCCCTCTGGAGAAGGGATGGCAGGAGGCGGATTAGAATTCGAATTAGTTTGCTGCGAAACGTCAGGCTGCTTTTTTGTTAAAACATAACCAGCCCCTCCGGCTGCGGCTAACAGTACGACGATGATGAAAATCTTTTTCATGGTTAGTAATTTAATGATAAGGAACCGATCTCTCCCTCGATCCCTCCCCAGGCCTGGGGAGGGAAAGGCGAAACTAGTATTTAAGCTGCATCAATTTTTCCCGGGCGAGATTGTTTGTAGGCTCGATAAGCAGGACATTCTGGAGTAACTGCTCGGCTTCGGCTTTGTCACCCTTTTTGACCAGGGCTTCGCAAAGCTTTAACGTAGTTTGCGTGTCTTCCCGATCCAACTCCGCAGCGCGCCGGTAATTGAGAATCGCTTCCTCGAGATGATTTTTTGATTCGAGAGTCATAGCCAATCCTATAAAATGCTTGGGGTTGTCAGGTTCGAGTTCCACTGCCCGCTCGAATGCTGTGATGGCATTGTCGTATTTGTGCCCGATGTAATAAGCTTGTCCAAGGCCCGCGCTGTATTGGGCGTTTTCGGGGTTGTGTTTTATCAGAAATTTGAAAGTCTCCACCGCTTCCCGGGTCTTGTTTTGCGCTAGATACAGCTTGCTAAGGCCGGCAAACGCCTGTTCATTTGTGGGGTCGTGCTTGATCGCATTGATATAATGCTCTTCAGCTGCCACTTGGTCGCCGGACTTGAGGGCCTCCTCACCGCTGACAATCGCGGTTTCTGCCGGCTTGTCCTTTCGGGAGGACGCAAACTTGGGTAAATGCAGTTTCGGAAAGTGTCTCGGTATCAAACTTTCTGTCTTTTTCGAAAGCTCTTTTACCTCTAAAATATAATGCCAGAATTTTTGGAAACCGGTTCGGAGCCACCGCCCTAAAAAATTTTCTGCGTTTTTTAAATGTACCGGTATGGGGAACCGGAGTTCTGGAGTCCGCCGCAGGACAATGAGAACAATCCCTACTAGCGAGAGAATAATCAATAATTGGGGAAGGAACGTGTACATAAAAATTTCTAATTAACCTAATTGACCTAATTATTCTAAACAATGTCTCAATGTCGCTTTTAGAAAATTGGGATTTGGAGCTTGTTTATGTAAATTAGAATAATTAGAATAATTAGGAATTTATTCCCCTAAAACGTATCTCACGAACCTTCGCACCTGGATGTTTTCTCCGATTTTCGCGATTGACTGGGTGATGAGATCGTTTATGATCAGGTCTTCATCCTTCACAAACGGCTGGTCGAGAAGGCAGACCTGCTCATAGAACTTTTCCAATTTTCCCGCGACTATCTTTTCTGCAATATTCCCAGGTTTTCCTCCGCTTACTGCTTCTTCGGCATACATCGCCCGCTCTTTCTCGACTATCTCTGCGGGCACGGCTTCGCGGCTCACATAGAGCGGCGCTTGGGCCGCAATATGCAAGGCCAGGTCATGAACTAGAGCCTTGAACTCCGCGGTTTTGGCAACAAAATCTGTTTCACAGTTGACCTCCAAAAGCACGCCGATGCGCCCATCACCGTGGATATATGATTCAACGAGTCCTTGCCTTGCTTGCCGGTCTGACTTTTTACTGGCTTTGAGCGCACCTTTGCGGCGCAGGAGCTCCACTGCGGCCGCAACATCGCCTCCAGATTCAGCGAGCGCGACTTTGGCATCCATCATGCCGGCGCCAGTTTGCTCGCGCAACATCTTCACTTGGGTGGCGGAAATGTTTTGGGTCACGGAAGTTTCTCCTTGGCAGGTTCCGCAGTCAAAGCCGGGATAGCAGCCATTTCCAATTTGCCTTGATTTATAGCGCTCGCGAGCGCATTGCACATCAGGGCAATAGCTTTGATGGAATCATCGTTCGAGGGAATTGCGTAATTGACCACGGAAGGGTCTGAGTTGGTGTCAACGAGCCCGATAATCTTGAGGCCAGTCTTGACCGCTTCAGTAACCGCGATCTTGTCATGATTGATGTCTACCACAAATATTGCTTCCGGCAGTTTCCTGAGATCCTTGAAGCCTTCGAACAAATTGGCCAGCTTCGTAATCTCACGCTCGATAAGCAGCCGCTCTTTTTTGATATATTTTGTCTCGAAATCCGGACTGACCACGAGTTTTTGGAGACGCTCAAGTTTTTTGATGGTCTTTTGGATCGTTTTAAAATTGGTAAATGTGCCGCCGAGCCACCGGATAGTTACATACGGCATGCCGCAAGCTGTCGCAGCAGTTTTGACCGCGTCTTTAGCTTGTCGCTTGGTCCCGACGAATAAAATCGTTCCGCCGTTTTTCGCAGTTTCGCGCGCGAAATCCAAAGCGGCCTTGAGGTTTTCGAGAGTTTTCTCAAGATTGATGACATGGACGCTGTTTCGCGTGGTAAAAATATAGCGGCGCATTTTCGGATTCCACCGCGAAGATAGGTGCCCAAAATGAACACCTGCATTAAGCAGCTCTTCCAGAGTTGGATAATTCATTAGAAGTGGTAAGTAGTAAGAAGTAAGTGGTTAGTAGAATCCTACAGACCACAAACTCTTATCAATTCCCTTTATTCCTCTCCCCTCATCATTTCGCTGACGAATTCTAAATTTCTCTCGAGAAACCAGAATCAGGGTGGCAACGATCAAAGGGGATGTGTGATTAATAATTACATAATATCGATTATAACAAAACCCGCCAGACAGGTCAAGATTGTCTAGGTGGCGACTATTTGCTCGCTGCCCGCATCACGCCCCGGATACTTTCGTACTCGGCAAGCAGTGCCTGTTCTAGGGCCTCGGAAAATTCCGGGATTTCAGAGCTTATCTCTGTAATCGTTTTTTCCACTCGATCGCTTTTTTCGAGGGCTTCGGTCAGCAACTTTTTTTGCTCCGCAGTTGCAAGCGCGATAAGCGTCTGCATGATAACACTATCTAAACGATCCTGAAGAATCCGTAGGGCCTCTGCCTTTTCGCTTTCAGGAAGGTTCTGCAGTTTCAAGTCTTTGACAATTTCCTGAAGATGATTGTGTTCGGGGTTTTTCATTGTTATAAACTTATGCAGCCGCTAAATGATCAAAGGATTTTTCTTTGGCCCTGGCTTTTTCCAAGAGAGTCCGATATTGTTTGAGATATTCCCTCTTAAATTTCCGATCTTCGCGTTTTAAAACTTTGCCTTTGTTAACCTTGGTGTGTATTTTATTTAGAGATTTAATAATCTCATCTACTGCCACCAAGTCGCTTGCCCTCTCAAGCCTTTGTTCCAGTTCTGACAATCTTTCATTCTGCAGTCTAAAAAGTTTAGCAGGCGTAGCTTCTGTAAAGACTTTACCACCGCTTTGTTCTTTTGAGGCTTTCACATTTTCCTCACCCCCACCACCCCCTCCAGCATGCGACCGCTCCTTGTGCACGCGTTTCTGTGCCGCGTGATGTTTTTTGGACGGACTTCCAAATTCAATAACTATATTTGAATCCGAAATCTGAATACTCGAAACTGTCCTTCCATATTTGGTTTCAAAATATGTCTTTATTGCTGGAGAAAAACTGGATAAGCTCTTTTCAATCCGTGACTTTACATATCCCCGGGCATTAACATTTAAATCGCTAACACTAATTTCATTTCCAGCGTTTATAATCACTCCCTCAAGGGATATGTCCCCTCCTAACATTCCCGCGTCGAGCTCAGCGCTTAGTGCCGCACCTTTATCCGTAGGAGTTAATTCGAGCTTGGTAATTTCAGCTTTATTCCCGATTTGAGATCTTATAATGTCCTTAATTGCGTCAAAAGACAGATGTACTTGCTCCTTTCCTTCAACTCCTTCAGCAACCTCAACAGAAGGCGTTTCAGCGGATTGTCTGGAGGTAGATTCAGTAAATATCGGACCTGGTTCGATAATAGGTCTTCTGGGCGGCTTTTCGCCTTTAACTACGGTCCTTGAGGACTCGATGTTGGGCTGACGATTGCTCAATCGATGCCACAAATAATCGGCTCCCAGGGCAGTACCTGTGATAGTAATAATTTTCCTCATGTCGAGATCTTGCACGGCAGCCGTGTCGATGAGTTTGGTAACCACTTTCCCTGGTGTCACCTCCATGGTTTGTGCCGCTGACCCTTCCACCGCTTCTTTGCCGAAAGCCTTGAGAACCTCATGAAAGCCCTTGAGCTGATGACTTTCTTGCATCGCAATATCTTTGATTGCCCGACCCGTCTCACCCCAAGCCGCCACATCCACGTCATTCGCGTCAGTGAGAGTTTTTACGGCTTTGAGCACATTCTGGTTACTCGGATCTATTCCTTGGCTCCGAATAAAATCCTTGGCCGTTTCCCAGACTGTACGATGCATAGGCAAGATGTCGGGAGTACCAGCAGTCGCGACGCCCTTCAACATAGTTAGTTTCTCTTTACCCGCTTCCATGGCCATAACCACATGAGAATCGTGGGGATTCAAATAGTCAGCAATCATACCACCGACCGCCCCGCCAGCAGCACCGATGAGCGCGCCGCGGAGCGCGGCTTTGGCCAATCGTTTTTTATCAGTTTTGGTTGAATAATGCGATTTCAACGCATCAAGGAGTTTTTTGGAGTCCTTGTTTTGACTAGCTGCTTCTGTCGCGGCGCCTTCCCGAATAGCCACTAGCTTTTTCAGTAAATCTACACCCTTCACGTTTTTTAACTCTTTGGATTTAATTTCCGTCGCCAAATCCGCGAGTCGCAAGGAGTCACCGAGGACATTATGTCCTTTTCCGCTTTTCACTTTCCCCAAGAGTTCTACGTACTTGGTGGCGAGCTGAATGTCCGCATCCTTGCTCTTGGTGTATTCCGACACTTCCTTCTTGCGTTTACGCTCAGCAAGATAGAACCGCGCGCTTTCCGCGGCGGCTCCGCCAACCCCACCAGCCACAACCGAGCTTCCCGGGAAAACAAAGTCCACAGCCCTCCGCCCGATGGTCCGGGCCAAAAACCCTGCCCCCGCGCCAACAGAAAAATTCAACAAAAAGGATTTAAGCTTATAGCCGTTTATCGGTTTGTTTTTAATTTCTGCCGCTACAGCCTCTGTCACCTCTGGCTTTTTTAATTCTGTTTTTTGCAGCGCACTGAATCGGTTGTCTAGAGCCAGTTCACGCGCCGCCCCAACCGTAACCGCACTAGTTACTCTTAGTGCGATTTTTTGCCTCTCTATCGGCACCAACGCCAGTATGGCTGCCTCCTGATTCTCTGGTTCTTTCAGCTTCTCTACGGCCTCCTGTCTTGTTTCGAGCGACAAAACCAGTGGGGACTCGCTTAGCACATCAGGGGCTTTTTTCAGGGCTTTCATCTTTTCATTAAAGGCTCTTTCGGCGGCTATAAACCTCTGTCCCATCCCGTTCTCCGCATCCCAATAACGAGCCAGTTCCGCATTGACCTGCTTGTCATCAGATGTCCAATCATTCAGAAAATGATTGACGTGACCTTCTAGCAATGCATAGGCGGCAGTGATTTGCTGCTTGTCGTCCGTGCTCAAGAGATTCTCAAACGACGCCAAATCACGCTCGATCTCGGCGAGCTTTTCTTGGAGCTGCTTGTTTTCGGGTTTTTCTGCAACCGCTGCCGGAATCTTTTCTGTTTTTCGCGGGGTTTCAGCTTTTTCTGCCTGCCTCATTCCTTCCTTCTCAGCAGATTCATATCTCGACAACCTATCATGATCTATTCGGTTTAACAGATTGTGGCAGTGTTCCACATTTTGCTTTAATCTGGCGATCTCGTTTTTATAATTTTGCACCAGTTTCTCTTTAGCCTCTCGCATTTCCTTATTGCGTTCGAGAGCAATTCTCCCGTTCAACGCCTCAACACCTTCCTCAAGATCCAATATTTTATCTTTCGATGTCCGGTATGTAAAATCTATCTCTGCGAAATATCTGGTTTTTTCGTGAGGTGTCAAATATCCTCTTAGTAGAGCTTGCTCGGCCCGATCAAAAACGTTCAGTCGCTTTTCCGGCTGCTGTTTCTCGGATAGCGGTGGTTCTGTTTTGAATCCGCCCTCTACCTTGCCCGCCTTATCCACTGAATTAGAAAAAATCACCTGACCGCGCTCTTTCTTTGCTGACGTGGCAATTCGTTCCGACTTCGCAGGTGCTGGTTTGGCAAGCTCCCTCTCTTCCTGCAGATCCAGTTGTAGCACCACAGCGTTGGCCAGTTGTTCCGCACTCAACTCGTCTATCCATTGGCTGTCCGTATAATCAAATTTTTGACTAGAATCATGCCCTCGCTTCTCCCGGGACGATTTTTCAGGATTTTTCAGAGCCCTAGTTAACCCCTCCTTCATTGAAGGATTTACTGGCTCTGTGTCTCGTTCTGCCTCAATAGTGCTCATTTTTTCCGTTTATGTTTCTGTATGAAAATTTACAAAGTTATTATAGCGAATAGTAGCCAAAAATCAATCTTTGGAGAAAAAATTGGGGTCTTGTCAAAAACAAGGGCCTCGCACGGAGAAAACTCTCTGTGCGAGGCCTTTTGGGGCCTAGGAGCGCTAGAATGCCCTGCGTCTGTTGGACCCCTTCCAGTTGGAGAAGTCTCGGCCGAGAATGAAAAACTTTCGGCCGATCTGCACGATGGGAATGCTATCTTCCTCTGCAATCCGCCGGAAATGTCGGACGGAAAATCCCGCCATCTCGGCTGCAGTTGGAAAGTCCAGAAACATTTTGATCCGTGGCGCCTCATCAACTAGCGGTGCCGTATTATCCTGCATAGTCCTGTCTCCTTTGTGTGCTGATTTACGGACTCGGCATCCAGCCTAAAATTCATTGCCCACTCCTTTATGTTTTACCGCCGAGTATACATGAGGGAGATGCTCTTGTCAAGGCTGCGATTTACTGTTATAATTTCGGGGTATGAAAACTGATATCCATCCAACCTATTACGCGAATGCTAAAGTGCTCTGCGCTTGCGGCAACACTTTTACCACGGGCAGCACTCTCCCGGAGATCCACGTGGAAATCTGTTCGAATTGCCATCCATTCTATACCGGCAAACAAAAGCTGGTGGATACAGCGGGACGCGTGGAAAAATTCCAGAAGCGTGCTCAAGCTGCCAAAGACAAAGCAAAAATTCACGAATCCCGCAAACTCAAATTTGCCAAGAAGGCTGAAAAAAAGGCCGCCAAAAAAGTAGAAAAATAACAATACTACGAAATACCTGCCCGCAATCGCTGACGCTCAAGCGTCTGGCAGGCGGGCGAAAGAGTACGAAAGTACGAATTTCTATTTTTCGTATTTTCGTAAAGATTCGCATTTCGTAGTAAATCTATGAACAGCAAATACCAACGTCTGCTCGACGAGTACGCCGAGATCCAACAAAAACTCTCCACGCCCCTGCCTGGTGAACAGTTACGGATAATGGGCAAACGACAGCGTGAACTGGAGCCATTGGTGGAAAAAATCAAGGAGTTCGCTCAGCAAGAAAAACAAATTGCTGACAACCAAAAATTGCTGGAAGATCCAGAATTTTCCAAAATGGCCAAGGAAGAAATACAAATTCTAACCGCCAGCTCCCAGCTCCTGACTTCCGAACTTGAAAGTGCGTTTGTGCCCCGCGATCCTCTCAACGAAAAAAATGCGATCGTCGAGATTCGGGCGGCCGCGGGCGGCGATGAATCGGGTTTGTTTGCAGCCGAGCTCTTCCGCATGTATCAACAATTTTCCGAAAGCCGCGGCTGGAAAATCCACATTCTTTCTTCGAACCGCACTGGGATCGGAGGGTTCAAGGAAATAATCAGCGAGGTGCGAGGTTCTGGTCCGTATGGATTTCTAAAATACGAATCAGGAGTGCACCGGGTGCAAAGAGTGCCCGAAACTGAAAAATCCGGCCGCGTGCATACCTCCACAGTGACTGTGGCAGTGCTGCCAGAGGTAGAAGACGCGGATATGAAAATTGATCCCCAGGATTTGAAAATCGAAGCCACTACATCGTCTGGCCACGGCGGACAATCGGTAAATACCACCTATTCTGCGATCCGTATCACTCACCTGCCGACAGGAATCATGGCCCAGTGTCAAGACGAGAGATCGCAGCTGCAAAATAAAGAAAAAGCCCTGGCCGTCATCCGCGCTCGCGTCTATGAATACGAACAAGAGAAAAAAAACAAAGCGTTGAGAGAAAAGCGCCTTTCGCAAATCGGCACAGGAGATAGATCCGAAAAAATCCGCACCTACAATTTTCCGCAAGACCGAGTGACAGATCACCGCATCAATCAAAACTGGAGCCAAATCACAGCCATCATGGATGGCAATATCGGACCAATGATCGAAGCTCTCGCAGCAGAAGATCGGAAACGCCAGATGGGTGAAAAATCCAAATGACAAATTCCAAATTTCAAACCAATGCCAAAATCAAAAATTGAAAATTTGAGCCTGGAGTTTGATTTGACATTTGAGTTTTGAAATTTGACATTGTGACAATCAATCAAGCTTTAAATCGGGTAACGGACAATCTTTCCAAAACTTCATCCTCGCCTGCACTCGACAGCGAGGTGATTTTGTCATTTGTGCTAAAAAAATCCAAAGAGTTCCTCTTCGCCAACGTAAATTATAGACTTTCTTCCCTACAAGCTACTCGCTACTCGCTACTCGCTACTCGCCGCTCCCGCGGCGAACCCATCGCCTACCTCACGGGGCACAAAGAGTTCTATGGTCTGGATTTCCGAGTTACACCTGATGTTCTCATCCCCAGGCCAGAGACTGAACTCCTCGTTGAGCTGGCGCTGGATAGAATCAGGAATATAGAATTGAGAATCAAGAATATCATTGACGTCGGTACGGGAAGCGGATGCGTTATGATTTCTTTAGCCAAAAAAATCCCTCCCCAGGCATGCCCGCCCCGCTGCGCTTGGCGAGGCCGGGGGGGAGGGTCAGGGAGAGGTCGAATCAGAATCTATGCAACAGACATTTCGAACCCCGCGCTCAAAATCGCTCGACTCAATGCCCGCCATCATGGCGTGGCAAGGAAAATTAAATTCGTCCAAGGCAACCTCCTAGACCCCTTCTTACACCTCCCACTCATGAGGGGGAGGAAAAGCCGGGGCCATAGCCTGATACTTGCAAACTTACCTTATATAACTCCGAGGAAGCTCAATAATCCAGATTTAAAGTTTGAGCCTCCCTCCGCGCTCATCGGCGGCCCAGACGGCTTGAAATACTACCGCGCGTTATTTGAGCAAATTCAGAACTCCCCCTTCCCCCTCTTTAGTAAAAGAGGGGGTGCCCCCTCTCTTTGGCAAAGAGAGGGGTGGGATGAGTTCATTCTTCTTCTCGAACACGATCCGTCCCAGGTTTCAAAACTAAAGTCTCTCGCGAAAACATATTTTCCTTCACCCACCAAAATTACATTCCACCGCGACCTCTCCGGCCGCAACCGTGTCATGGAAATTTCATGAAATTTCATTTTGAATGATTACCAAAATTTACGCAATTGCGTAAATTTTGGTAATCATGAAAACCCGATTTCTTTGCAGTAAAGTGCGGAGTTGACATAGCCCGATTCATTGTTCTAAACTATAGAATCGCCAAAGGAGGTCCCAATGATCAAAGAAGCCAGAGCCGTAACTTTTTCGTCCCTCGAACGCTTGGTCCGTGTGACAATCCGGATCCCCAATGATCAACTGATCTCGCTCGTTAATTTCCTCACCGAGTCGGGCATCATCACCTTGGACCAGCTCGACATGGAGCCAACCAGGTTTCCCACTCCTGAAAAAAGAGAAATCCGTTTCACTGTCCGAGACGGCCAGGAAATTCCACTTCTAGCCTCCTTGCGCCAGTTTTTCGAAGCGCAGGGTATTGATCACGAAATACCAGATCTACACTAGCGCTCGGTATCGGGAGCGTGGAAAGGAGGACCATGGCCATAGATCTGGTTTGCTTCAGAACGGTAGACAAAAAAACAGCGAAAGAAAAAACCGTTCACGAAGGTATAACGTACTACTTCTGCAGCAAAAACTGCAGAGTAGAGTTCGAAGCTTCTCCTGAAAACTACATCAGCGGCGACGACGGCGATGATCTCGTTCCAGCTTGAAATAGGCGTCAGGCGCGCGGTTGCCACACAGGTAACCAGCGCCTCTTTTTTTTGCGAAATTTGCAAATTTTTTATGATAAGAATATAATAGCTCATGGACGGTCCAATACGCTTCGGCCTCACGTTTGATGATGTACTTCTCGAACCCAGAGAATCTGGGGTGGTCCGGGACGGGACCAAACTCGAAACCAAACTCACTCGCAAGATCAAATTACAAATTCCCATTCTCGCGGCAGCCATGGATACAGTCTCCGAAGACGCCATGGCTGTTTCATTGGGCCGCCTTGGCGGCATGGCAGTGATTCACCGCAACTGTTCGATTCAGGAACAAGTGAGGATGATCAGGAAAGTGAAGATGGCGAAGCCCGGTAGTGCACCAGCAGGATCTACTATCCGGGTGGGGGCTGCTGTTGGCTCATACGATTTGGAGCGAGCTAAAGCCCTTGATAAAGCCGGTGCGGATGCGATTGTGGTGGACACAGCGCACGCACATAATCTCATGGCGATCAACGACGCGAAAAAAATTAAAAAATCTATCAAAGCCGAGCTGATCGTCGGCAACATAGCCACCCGCGAAGCGGCCGCGGAACTCGTCAAATTTGCAGACGCGATAAAGGTCGGGGTCGGGCCTGGTTCAATCTGCACCACTCGCGTGGTGGCGGGCATTGGTGTACCGCAGTTAACCGCAATCCTGGATGTGGCCAAAATTGCGGCAAAGAAAAATATTCCAGTGATCGCTGATGGCGGCATAAAATATTCCGGAGATGCGGTCAAAGCACTGGCCGCCGGCGCTTCAGTCGTCATGCTGGGCAGCATGCTGGCCGGGACCCGCGAAGCTCCTGGTAAAATCATTAAAATTGGAGGTAAGCTTTATAAATCTTACCGTGGCATGGGCAGTCTTGGCGTCATGCAAGGCGGCAAATCTTCCGATCGATATTTTCAACACCCCCTCTCTATCTCCCCCTTGATAAGGGGGAGAATAAATGGGGGTTATGTGCCAGAGGGCGTGGAAGCGGTGACAGCCTACAAAGGAGAACTCGCAGACGTGATTTTCCAAATCACGGGCGGCATCAAAAGCGGCATGGGATACATAGGCGCCGCCACGATTGCTGATATACCCAAACGAGCGAGATTCATTCAAATCACTGGCGCGGGACTAAAAGAGAGTCATCCGCACGGTATTACAATAACGAAAAAAGCGCCCAACTATTAATCCCAATGCCAAATTTCAAAGTTCAAATGTCAAATCAAATCCAAAGCTCAAATGTTCAAATTTTGGATTTTGGCATTGATTTGTAATTTGTAATTTGTAATTTTAAGCATGTCTAAACATACCAACACTCCTCGAGCTGAACTCCACACTCATCTTGGCGCGGCTGTAGACCCGCCCATCCTCTGGTCTATCGCCCACCGCCAAGGAATCAAGCTACCCTCAAAAAACTACTGGGATTTTGAGGACATGATCACGATTGATCCTGATGAAAAAAATCGCAGTGTTACGGATCTGGACAAAAAATTCTATCATTGGACGGAACTCATCCAGTCTTCCCCGGAAGCCATCGAAGAATCAGTCAAAAGCGTGATCGGCGGCGGGTACCGGAAAAATAATCTGGTGTTGCAGGAGCTGCGCTTCAATCCCATGAAAAGAAATCGCAGCGGCGAACGCGACCTCGACCATATCATCATGTCAGCGATCTGGGGGCTGGATAAAGCGCTGCTTGAATATCCCCAAGTGAAAGCCGGGATAATTTTGATGATGGGCCGCACCCTGACCTTCAAGCAGAATGAAATCATCGTGCGCAAAGCTATCAAATACAAAAGCGAAGGGATTGTCGGCATTGATATTGCTGACCCCCAGGTCAAAAGCTTCTCCATGAAAGAACATTTGCCGCTGTTCCTCGAAGCCAGAAAAGCCGGCCTCGGCATCACCATTCACACCGGCGAAGAAGGAACACTTGATGAAATGCGTTATGTGGTCGGGGAAATAAAACCACAGCGGATTGGGCATGGTGTCATGTGCGTTTCCGACAGGCAGCTGATGCGCGATATTGTGAAAAATAAAATCACCCTCGAGATTTGCCCGACCTCGAACCTGCGAAACAGCGTGGTCAAAAATGTGGGCGAACTTAGGCATGTCATCCGGACTCTCAAGCGCCACAAGGTCAGATTTACCATCAACACAGACGGGCCGGAAATGTACGAGACCAATATCCACAAAGAACAGGAATTTCTCGTCAAGAACAGAATCTTAAGTCGGCAAGAGGTGGCCCAATGCACGAAATGGGCGTTTGAAGCAACATTTATTAGATAATGTCAAATTTCAAAGTTCAAATGTCAAATCAAATCCAAAGCTCAAATGTTCAAATTTTGGATTTTGGCATTGATTTGAAATTTGTAATTTGTCATTTGAATTTTCCTAGATGATCTTTGTTTTAGACTTTGGAAGTCAATACTCTCACCTCATCACTCGCAGGATCCGAGAATTGGGCGTAAACGCGGAGCTGGTGCCGCCGAATATTAAACTTGAGAAACTAAAATCCGCCGAAGGCATCATCCTTTCCGGCGGACCGCAAAATCTCTCGGATAGTGACGCTCTTCGCGTCGACAAACAAATCTTCGCTTTGGGCATCCCGATCCTCGGCATTTGCTATGGCATGCAGCTGACGGCTTTTGAGCTCGGCGGGCGCGTGCGAGCCGGAAAAAAACGAGAATATGGCTCGACAGAAGTGCAAATCACTGGATCGTCTTCCCTATTCCGTAACCTCGCTCCCAGACAAATAACCTGGATGTCTCATGGGGACCAGGTCGTAAAACTGCCTGCGGGCTATACGAAAATCGCAGGCTCTCAAAACTGCCCGGTGTCTGCTATGGCCAATGAATCCAAAAAAATCTATGGTCTGCAGTTTCATCCTGAGGTAGTGCACACGCGGAATGGAAAAAAAATCCTGGAAAATTTTCTCAAGATTTGCAGGGCCAAAAAATCCTGGTCTATGAAAGATTTTGCGACAAGGGAAATCCAGAAAATTAAAAATCTGGTCGGCAACGACCGCGCGATCTGCGCGCTCTCCGGCGGGGTTGATTCAGCGATCGCAGCGACCCTGGTGCACAAAGCCATCGGAAAAAAACTGACCTGTATTTTTGTGGACACCGGGCTGATGCGCGAGGGAGAAGTAAAACAAATTCGAAAAGCTTTTGCCCCCCCACCTCACCTCCCCCACAAGGGGGGAGGAAAAAAACAAAAAATCCCTCCCCTTGATGGGGAGGGCAAGGGAGGGGTGAAATTAAAAATTATCAACGCCCAAAAAGAATTCCTAGCAAAACTCAAGGGAGTTACAGATCCAGAAAAAAAGCGAAAAACTATTGGCGAGACATTTATTCGAATCTTTGAACGCGAAGCTAAGAAACTGGGAAAAGTGAAATGGCTCGTCCAAGGCACTCTTTATACGGACGTGGTCAGTTCGGGCGTGAGTTCGGGAGGCAAACACACCGCGGTCATCAAATCGCATCACAATGTCGGAGGACTACCGAAAAAATTCGGCTTTAAACTCGTGGAACCGCTGCGTGACCTTTACAAATATGAGGTGAGGAAGGTCGGCGACGAGTTGGGGCTCCCCAAAAAAATCACATACCGGATGCCCTTTCCTGGCCCAGGGCTCGCTGTCCGGATCATTGGCGAGGTCACTCCGGATAAACTCGCGATCTTGCGTCAGGCAGACGAAATTGTGACAGAAGAGATGGAAAAAACTAAATTCGTGAAAAATCCTCAATTCTTTTTCTTTGTGGCCCTTCCAGATATCCGGTCAGTTGGGGTGCAAGGAGATGAGCGGACATACGGACACCCGATCATCTTGCGCGCAGTACAAACAGCGGAATTTCTCACAGCTGATTGGGTTCATCTCCCCTATTCTCTCCTCGAGAAAATCTCAAATCGCATCACGAACGAGGTCCGCGGCATAAATAGGGTAGTCTATGACATTACGTCAAAGCCACCGGCAACCGTTGAGTGGGAATAACCTAATTTTGTTTCGGAAAAATCTGAAATGTGGCCAGCTCCTGGATCTCGCTTTCTGTAAGCACGTCTTTTTGTTTCAAAAGTTCTAACAAACGATTTACTTTTTGATCCTCTTTGCGAAGTTTGACAATCAAATCACCCTCCAGATCAGCGAATTTCTCGTCAATATAAGATTTGGTGGGTAGCGGTGCTAACTTCTCATTAAGCTTTTCCTCAAGTTTCTCGTCTAACTTTTCATCAACATAAGACTTGGTGGCAACCTGTTGAAATTTCTCATCCAAATATTCAATTAGTTCGCTAAAATCGTTCACTGGTTTCGTCATGAATCAATATTATCTCTATTCATAAATTTAGTCAAAATCCGCCACAGTGGAGTGGGGAATAAAAAATCCCTGACTCGCAAAAAAAACGCGATTAGGGATTGCGGATTGCCTGGTCATGCCAGACGACCTGCTTGTAAGTTTTCGCGGATCACGCTCATCGCCGTATGGAACGCTTTCTTAGCCTGATATTCCGTATAGTCGTTCTCACTAGCGATTTGGGCAAACGTCTTGCCGTCCGCTCTCATCTCCAACACAGTGTGATAATGCGCTGGAAACAGTCTCATGACCTCCGCAAGGATTGTGGTCGTTTCAGCCTCCCCAAAGTATCGGATCGGCCGACCAGTATGCGAGCAATAGACTACAACTGCTGATAGGTCGCTTTCAGTCGGTTCCAAGAAAACGAAATCCGGCTGTCTAGAGACTGATCTGCGGAAAAACAGCGCTGCTCGTTCAACAACCCTCTCCGACCATGTCTTCAGAGACGAATCGCCACGAAACCCAGGAAGACCAATCCACATGCGCAATAACGCAGTTTGGACGACATCTTCGGCTTCTGACCAGTGATCAGCGGGTATTATAGCTTTAACTCTGTAAATAGCGTACCTGCGAAACTGCGGGGTACAAATCTGATCGACAAACTCATCTTCAACGGCTCGCATGATCCTCCTTTCATTCGTTCAGTTAGAGCTGGGACATGGTTATCCCACTATCTACCAAAATAGTGGACAAAACTTTCCTGGCCTGAAACAGATAAAATCTAGTTGTGTCTTCTGGTTTGTTTATAGCCACGGCGATTTCTCTTCTGCTCATGCCGCTTAATTGCATCTCGAGAAGTTCCATATAATACCTGGGCGCGCGTGACCTGGGGATATTCCTGAGAATCAGAGCTATTTCAGAAGACCATAGGCGAACGTGAGGGTCAGTCCAACGATGCGGACTCTTGTACCAATGCGGGGGCTGTTCATCCTCCTGACAATCAGTCGGATCAAAAAGAATAAAATCACGTTTTTTTTCCTTTTTCAACCAGCTAAATGTTTTATTCCTCGCGATGGCCTCAAGCCAGGTTGAGATAGCAGCGTCGCCTCTGAAATTATCCCATGTTCGAAAAGCAGCAGTGAAAGTATCCTGCACGAGATCATCCCGTTCATAGAGGTAATTCGGATTCAGTATGTAGGTAATCCTTTTTGTGACTTGAGATAAATAGGGGCGATAGACCATCGCCATAAAATTTTCCTGTGACGGCATCTAAGTCCTCCTTATGCACCGAAAAAGTTAATAAACCATTATTACAGAACCCCGGTCCCTCGTCAAATAAAAAAATCCCCGGAAACGCCTTGCTACTGCGGGGCAGCAACAATTTGTTTCCGGGGAAAATTGACAAATCAGCTTTCGGCCATCTGGAGCATATCCTCCATCCATGGAAAAACATGCTTGGCATTCGGATTGAGAATGACTTGGCTCCGCTCTGGCCCCACGGAGACCAGCTTCACCGGAGCGTGGCTGCGATTTCCAAGCCACCAGAGAAGTTTTTGGGCAGAACCTGGCAAATCGTCATAGCGCCGCACCTCGGTTATGTTTTCAGTCCATCCAGGAACCGAGTCATAAACCGGTTTGCACCTTGCCAATTCGTCGGGGTCAGCGGGCGGATGGTGCAGCGAATGGCCGTTGCGCTCGTACCCGATGCAAATCTTGACCTCTGGAAGCCCAGTCAGCACGTCAAGCTTCATCACTGCAAGGGCATCAACACCATTGATCATCACGGCTTCATGGGCTTGAACGCCGTCGAACCACCCGCAGCGGCGATCGCGCCCAGTGGTCGTACCTTGTTCACGGCCGACTTTGAGCAAATATTGCCCAGCAGGACCGGTATCCTCTGTCGGAAAAGGCCCGTTCCCCACGCGCGTGTCATAGGCCTTGACCACTCCCAATACATTCTTGATGGCTTTGGGCGGAAGGCCAGTGCCGGTACAAATTCCCCCCACTGTGGGGTTGGATGAGGTCACGAACGGGTAAGTGCCATGATCAATATCAAGCATATGACCTTGGGCCCCTTCAAACAAAATTTTTCCTTGGCTGTATTTCTCGTTCAGGAGCCGACGTGTGTCACAGATATAGGGAATTATTTTCCGAGCTGCTGCAAGAAAATTTTCAATTTCTAAATGCCATTTCCTCGCAGGCAGCGGTCTGTAAAACTTCTCTGCCTCTTGCCAAACACGCAAGCAAAACTTGTCAAAACCGTTTTCTCTCATAACATCGAGTTCCCACATCTTGAAGGCTCGCCTGCCAGCTTTGTCCTCGTAAGCAGGCCCAATACCGCGACCCGTGGACCCCACACCGCCAGGACCGTAATGCCCGCTGTCTCGATTCTCCTTAGCAGAATGCCAAGGCATGATCATTGTCGCGCAATCGGAAATATACAGCCTTCGATATACATCAATCCCCAAATCGTCAATCTCCGCGACCAGGGCTTTGGGATCAATCACCATCCCGTTTCCCAGCACGCATTTCTTGTGCGGACGCAGAATGCCGGATGGCAACAGATGCAATTTGTACGTCCGCTCGCCGACCTGCACTGTGTGACCGGCGTTGTGTCCGCCCTGATAGCGAACCACATAGTCGAAATGGTAACCCGAAAGGATGTCCACGATCTTGCCTTTACCTTCGTCTCCATACCGCAAACCAATCACCGCTGTATTTTCTGGAATCATAACTACCTCCTGTTCGAAATTCAATCAAAAAGAGCAGTATGTTCACTGCTCATACTACTCTGATTTTACCAAAAATCTTAAATCTATTCCAGGCCTATTTCTTCTCTGGTTTTTCTGGTTTACCCTCGGCTTTGGGCGGCTCTTTGGTCTCTGCTTT
>JAHFJD010000011.1 GCA_023246055.1 Candidatus Doudnabacteria bacterium | reverse complement strand
TAGTAAGTAGTAAGTAGTAAGTAGTAAGTAGTAAGTAGTAAGTAGTAAGTAGTAAGTAGTAAGTAGTAAGTAGTAAGTAGTAAGTAGTAAGTAGTAAGTAGTAAGTAGTAAGTAGTAAGTAATTATGCAGTTAAAAAACCTGGTCAATATATTAAAATTCGGGGGGCGGTTTATCATCACTGACGAAAACGGCGATCCCAAGGCTGTGCTAATTAGTTATCATGAATTTGAAGATTTGATGACCGAGCGGGTAGCAGGTGATCTCGCCGCAAAACTCGATGCCGTGGAAAAGGTCAACGCGGAAATCACCCGCGCCCAGGTCCAGGATCTTCGTGCAGAAGTGATGCGCGAGGATTTTGTTGGGAATGGCAGATCTGACCTAACGATCGAACCTATCGTTGACAGCCTAACCGAGTTGGAGTTTTAAGTTAGTACGTCTTAATACCACAGATTTCGCGATCGCGAAATCTGTGGTATATTGATTTGGTTGAGCTTATTTCGCGGATCGTGAAAATTTTTGAGCAAAGAAGAACCGCGTGCGCGTCATGCGCTCGCGGCTTTTTAATTGCGATTTCTCCTGATGATTATTTGCGATATTTTACATCGCGCGTGTCGTAGCGATCCAAGAGCTCAGCCCAGGTCTTTCCTCGTGGTGGCCGGAAGATTCGGACATGCAGATTCCGTTCTTTGTTGATGGGTTTTGTTACGGCGACATACTGCAGGCCTTCTGGGTTAGCTTTAAAGCGAACCATTGATCCTAGTTGCTCGGTCCAGCCACCTGGGCTTTCCTCCAGAACATGACGGTCCTTACCGTACCATTTATCATTAGATGTTTTGCCGTTTTCGTAGAGCCACACTCGATAAGGGTTGATCCGAACATTCGTGTCGAAGCTCGCTGGGTCAGCGACGTTAATTTCGATTATGTCATGCTCGTGGTGCCATTCTTGTTTCAGACCCCACAGCCACGGAAATTCGCGAAAGATACGTTCTAACTGCGATTTTGTCATACTCATCTGAATCCTCCGATTCTTTGAGGCCGTCCGGCCGTCCGATGGATGTTTTTCGAAGTCCCACTTAATGGTAGAACAAACCATTATTACACTAATTCGGCCATAAAGTCAATGCGGGTGACCATTAACCAGCTCATCTCGAATTGAAATAGTGTGTATTTTTGGCTTAAATAAGCGAAAATAGTATCAAAAATGCCAAGAGTTGTGCAATTTCATCCCGATCTAACCTCCCCAGCCCCCGCCCGACTTCGCTTGGACGAAGTCCAGGCGGGCGGGCCTCCTCACGAGGAGGGGGGAAGAAAATACTAAAAACCCTTGACCAAGCCGCAAATTATTGCTATATTTTGACAGTTGGGCGGAAAACCCATATAATTTTCACAATAACATTAATTTTTATTTAGGAGTTACAAAGCATGGCAGAAGGAAAGTTTGAACGCAATAAACCGCATATTAACGTTGGTACCATAGGTCACGTAGACCACGGAAAAACCACACTCACCGCCGCCCTCACGCATTTTTTGGCGAAAAAAGGCATGGCCAAAGAGCGATCCTATGATTCGATCGACAATGCCCCAGAGGAAAAGGAACGCGGCATCACCATCAACACAAGCCACGTGGAATACGAAACCGAGAAAAGGCATTATGCTCATGTGGACGCTCCGGGACATGCGGATTACATCAAAAATATGATCACTGGTGCGGCCCAGATGGATGGAGCCGTATTGGTCGTGTCAGCCGCGGATGGCCCAATGCCGCAAACCCGCGAGCACATTTTGCTTGCCCGACAAGTTGGCGTGCCGAACATCATTGTGTTTTTGAACAAAGTTGACATGGTGGATGACAAAGAACTAATTGATCTTGTCGAGGAAGAGGTTCGAGACCTGCTTACTAAATACCAATATCCGGGCAAAGATACCCCGATCATCCGAGGAAGCGCTTTGAAAGCCACTGAAGATGACGCGGCCGGTTTGGAATCTATCGGCAAGCTTCTTGAGACTATGGATAGTTACTTTCCGGAGCCGGTTCGTGAAACCGATAAACCTTACCTCATGCCGATTGAAGACATTTTTTCAATTGAAGGCCGGGGAACCGTGGTCACTGGAAGGATTGAACGCGGCATGGTGAAGCTGAATGATGAAGTGGAAATTGTAGGTTTAAAGCCCACCCAGAAAACCGTGGTCACCGGCATTGAAATGTTCAATAAATCCCTGGATGAAGGGCGAGCCGGGGACAACGCGGGGATTCTCCTGCGGGGCACCAAAAAAGAAGAGGTTGAGCGCGGACAAGTTTTAGCCAAACCGGGATCAATCACTCCACATGCGGAATTTGAAGCTGAAGTTTACGTCCTCACCAAGGAAGAAGGTGGCCGGCACACAGCATTTTTTACAGGCTACAAGCCGCAGTTTTACATCCGAACGACTGATGTGACCGGAGACGTGAGTTTGGCTGCGGGTAAAGAAATGGTCATGCCGGGCGATACAGTCAACGTGATGGTGAAGCTGATAAGCCCGGTGGCTCTCGAAGAGAAGCAAAGATTTGCGATCCGCGAGGGCGGACACACTGTTGGTGCGGGCGTGGTAACGAAGGTACTTAAATAGCAGCAAGCGGTAAGTTGTAAGTAATAAGCTGAAAGGATAAAGTGGCGACCAAAGCAAAAGTACAGAAAGTACAGGAAGAGGAGGCACAGCGGATTCGGATCAAGATTCGGGCGTATGATCATAAACTCATTGACCAGAGCGCTAAACAAATTGTGGACACGGCCCGCAAAAGCGGGGCGGCTATAGCCGGTCCAGTACCCCTGCCCACAGAAAAGACCAAGTACACGGTTAACAAATCCACGTTTGTGCACAAGGATTCGCGTGATCAGTTTGAGATGCGGATTCACAAACGACTCATCGATATTCTTTCTCCTACGCAAAAAACGATTGATTCCCTGACTAATCTAAATTTACCGGCAGGGGTAGATGTCGAGATCAAGATGTAATAAGCAATAAGCAGTAAGTTAGTAAGTAATAAGCACAAGTAAGTAGGTTCTAAAAAGCGTAAGCCCAGAAAGCTTCACTTTTCAGATAACGACTTGCTGGTAATAAGAATCTCAAAGATTTTATTGCTGGCTGGTCGCAGCCAGCTTTTTCATGAGAATGATTCCAGCAAAAAAATTGAATATGACGCAGATCTGGAACGATGATGGCCAAGTTATTCCTGTTACTGTGCTCGCGGTGGAAGGTCAGCTTGAGGATGTCGAGCCTGGCGTGGTGATCAACGTTCAAGGGCGGAGCAAAGGCCGCGGTACGGCAGGACCTGTGAAGCGCCATGGTTTTCACGGGGCGCCAGCATCGCACGGACATGATCATCCCCGCGCGGTCGGTTCGATCGGGCAGCGGTTTCCTCAGCACACGAGGCCGGGACTGCGGATGGCGGGCCACATGGGAGCAAAAAAGGCCACAGTCAAAAATTCTGTGGTGTTGGCAGTTGACCGAGAGCAAAATCTTCTCACAATCAAAGGTAGTGTGCCGGGGCATCCGCAAGCGCGGGTCAAAGTTTTTCTGACTGAGAAAAAGCAATCGATGAAGGAGATCATGCGCTACAATGCGACCAACAACACACCCACCCAGCCTGCGGCAGAGGAGCCAAAGGTATGAACCCCGTTAGAAATCTAAAAATTTTAACGGGCCGAGACATGATAATCGCTATGAGCATTAACCACGAGGATTTCTAACGGGTGAAAACGAACGTCTACAACCAAAATGGAGAGGCTGTTGATACGATGGAGCTCAATCCAAAAATTTTTGCGTTAGAAAATATCAAGCCAGAGATTGTGCATGAGGTGGTGGTCAATCTTCTCTCTTCAAGACGCGCTTCTGTCGCCCACTCTAAAACTCGTGGTGAAGTCCGCGGTGGGGGTAAAAAACCTTGGCAACAAAAAGGCACGGGCCGCGCCCGCGCAGGTTCCATCCGTTCACCACTTTGGCGGGGAGGCGGGATAACGTTTGGTCCGAGATCGCAACGCAATTGGGACCGCAAAATTAACAAGAAGCTTAAGATCAAGGCTTTATTTTCTGTACTTTCTGACAAAACAAAAGCTGGTCAGTTGGTAGTGGTAGATAGTTTTTCTTTAAGCGCGCCAAAGACCAAGGAATTGTCTGCCAAGATCAAAGCCTTGCAGACAAAGTTTCCAGACCTTGGGAAAAAACCGACCTTGGTGCTGACTGGTGCCGAGCGGGACGTAATTCGAGCGGGTAAAAATTTGCCGCTGGTCAATATCCAAACGCCTTCGAGCCTTGACATAGTACAGTTGCTGTCATCCTCCGGACTTGTAGTCATGCAAGGGGCCATTTCGATTATAGAAAAAACCTATTTGAGGGTGAAATAATCCCTCATCTTTTTGGTAGATCAGACTAAATATTTCCAACATTTATCAAACATTATGAAAGTACAAAATTGCAGCAATAACATAAGGAAAAGGTGAGGGATGGGATTATTCGACAGATTTAAAAAAGCTAAACCGGAAGCCAAACCAGAACCTCAACCACCAGATGAAGTCGCAAAGCCGCTAACTGTAGCGGAAACCGTTCATACTGGGAACATTCCGGATATTGTGGTAAAGCCTTTGCTGTCGGAAAAAGGCATGAGTTTTGCGGGGCAGGGGCGCTACGTGTTTCTGGTAAATCGGAATGCGCAAAAACCGGAAATCAGGAAAGCTATTCAGAAAATTTATAATGTACATGTTACAGACGTAAAAATCATTAATTTGCCGGCAAAAAAGCGACGGTCAGGGGGGCGATTTGCCACCCACACCTCTCCTCGCAAGAAGGCTGTGGTGATCCTGAAAAAAGGAGAAAAGATATCAGGTATTGCCGAAGCCGTCGGATGACCGAAGCGAATTACAAATTATTACGAATATACTATGTCGATAAAAGTTTATAAACCCACGACTGCAGGAAGACGAAAACATTCGGTAACAGATTACTCGATACTCCGTGCTGTCTCGGAAGCGCCGCGGGCTTTGCTTGTCTCCAAAAAAAGAAGCGGCGGCCGGAATGCCAGTGGAAAAATTACAGTACGACATATCGGCGGCGGATTTAAAAAGATCATACGAGTGGTTGATAGCCAGCGCGAAAAATATGACATCCCGGCGAGGATCGCTTCACTAGAATACGATCCTGGCAGGTCAGCGTTTCTCTCGCTTCTTGTATATCGCGACGGTGAAAAACGCTACATTCTCGCTCCTCAAGATTCTAGAATCGGAGATACAGTGGTTAGCTCCGCTGGCCCTGTGGAAATCAAGGCGGGCAATCGCACTAAGCTACGAAATATTCCTGGCGGCACACTCGTTCACGATATTGAGCTCACGGCCGGCCGCGGAGGACAAATGGCAAGGGGTGCGGGCAGTTATGCCGCAGTCACTGCTGTCGAGGGGGGTATGGCCATTTTGAAACTGCCTTCCGGAGAACTGCGAAAAGTGTTGGCAGATTGCTTTGCGACCATTGGGCAGGTGTCCAACTCTGATCACATGAACGTGCGTGTTGGCAAGGCCGGGAGATCTCGCCTCATGGGGCGGCGTCCGACAGTGCGCGGTAAAGCCATGAACCCAGTTGATCACCCACATGGCGGCGGTGAAGGGCGCAACCCGATTGGACTCAAATATCCCAAGACTCCCTGGGGCAAACACGCCCTCGGGGTGAAGACTAGACAAAAGCACAAATCTTCTGATAAATTTATAGTTCAGCGAAGACGAAAATAATCAGATAATATGGGAAGATCACTCAAAAAAGGTCCATATGTTGACGAACGGCTGTTGAAAAAGATTGCCAATTTAAAGCCGGGCGTCAAGACACCGATAAAGACCTGGTCACGCAGTTCCACGATTACCCCGCAAATGGTTGGCGTGACTTTTGCAGTGCACAATGGTAAAAATTTTATTGACGTATTTGTGACCGAAGACATGGTTGGTTATAAACTGGGCAGTTTTTCCCTCACTCGCAAATTCACAAGACACGGCGGGCGCATGGCGCGCGAAGAAGCTGCAGCTGCGGCCGTAGTTGAAAAAACTAAACTGGCCGCTGTCCAGGAAGGAACAAAGAAATGAAATTTCAAATGTCAAATTCCAAATTTCAAATAAGCTCCAATGAACAAACCCTAAATTTTTGGAATTTGAGATTTGATATTTGTTTGTCATTTGGAATTTGATTTTTTAACATATGGCAACGGAAGAAAAGAAAAATATTATGGAAGTTCGCGCATTTGCTCGAGGCATTCATATGTCGCCGCGCAAGGTTCGCCTCGTGGCCAATTTGATCAAGGATATGCCGGTTGATGAGGCGATTGTGAATCTTGAGCTGGCCACCCGCAAAGCCTCAAAATTTCTAAAGAAGTTGGTGGCGTCCGGGATTGCTAACGCCAAGCATAATTTTCAGATTGAGGAAGGACGTCTGTTTATCAAAAGCCTTGTGGTTGATGCGGGAACCGTGATGAAGCGGTTCAAACCACGGGCGCAAGGCCGAGCTTTTCCGATCCACAGAAGGGCGAGCAATATCAATCTCGTCCTTGGTGTGTGGGAAAAAGCCCGAGTCGTCAAACGGAAAGTGGTTACCTCGACCCCAACAAAAACTAAAGGCGAAAAGCCTCCGGAGGCATCAAAAGCTTCAGAGAGTCGGAAATCCCGTTTCAGTTTTCTGCGGGCGCAAAAAGACACTGACCCCACACAAGTGCCGCCAAAGCAGGACGTCAAAGGCAAGCATTATACTTCATTTGACCGCCGGGGTGGAGAATAATTATTATTGTTAATGCCTCTCGACTTCGCTCGAGACATTCGACTCCTAGAATGTCAGTTGGTCGAGTTTCGGTAATCCGAAACGAGATCATGAGCGAAGTGACGAGCGATTAGCGAGGAACGAAGTCGAATGGGACATAAAGTAAATCCGCAGAGCATGCGCATAAAGATAACTGACACGTGGCGGTCACGTTGGTTTGCGCGCGGCAAAAAATTTGCTGAAACTCTCAAGCAGGACAATCTCATTCGCACCATTGTATGGAAAAAATTGGCTCGCTCCGGCCTCGTGAGGATTGATATCGAAAGACTGAACCGCGAAATCAACGTGATTATTTTCTCAACTCGTCCCGGGATGATCATCGGTAAAGGCGGCGTGGGAATAGAGGAGCTGAAAAAACAGATCAAACAGGCTCTCCGGATCAAAACCGAGTTGAAAATTACTGTTGAGGAGTCAAAACAAATCAATCTCGAAGCCCAGGTCTGGGCCACGACTCTTGCTGAGCAGCTTGAAAAGCGCATGCCGTTTCGAAGAATTATCAAAAACGCTCTAGAACAGATCATGGACGCTGGCGCTGCTGGTGTGAAGATTGCAGTGTCCGGGCGCCTGGGGGGTGCAGAAATCGCGCGCACTGAATGGCTATTTCGCGGGAAGCTTCCGTTACACACACTGCGTGCCAACATTGATTTTGCCAGAAGTACAGCTTTCACGACGTACGGAACTATTGGAGTCAAAGTCTGGATTAACAAAGGCGAAGTGTTCGAGAACAGCAGTAAGCTCGTAAGCGGTAAGCAGTAAGTTTTATCATATGTTGATTCCCAAGAAATTAAAACACCGCAAGCATCATCGCGGTCATACCAAAGGCAAGGCCACTGCAGGCAACTATTTGAGTTTCGGCGCGTTTGGTTTGCGCGCGCTTTCCAATGGCTGGGTGACCAGCCGCCAGATTGAAGCCGCACGGCGGGCGATGACTCGCTATATTCAGCGGGGTGGAAAAATCTGGATCAGGATTTTCCCAGACAAACCGATCACCATGAAAGGTAACGAAATTCCCATGGGCGGGGGCAAAGGCGCGGTTGATCATTTTGTATCAGTAGTGAAGAAGGGCCGAATATTATTTGAAATTGACGGAGTTACGGAGATTCAGGCTCGGGAAGCAATGCGCCTTGCGAGCCACAAATTGCCGGTGGAGACTCATTTTGAAATAAGGTAATCCCTCATCTTACTCAGGTTAAAGGGATTAAGAGTATATCTAAAATATTATTAAGAATATTTAGGAAAGGTGAGGGATGAAGATCCAGGATATCCGCAAAAAAAGCGATCAGGAATTACAAAAGACGGTATCGGAACTCCGTTCCACTGTGCGGGATTTGCGATTTCGCATCGCCAATAAAGAAATCAAGAATCACCAACAGCTGCGCCAGGTTCGCAAAGACATTGCCAGAATTTTTACAGTGTTAAAGGAGAAAGGGGCCAAGCCATGAAGCGGCGTATACTCCAAGGGCAAGTGATTAGCAATAAAATGACCAAGACAGTGGTCGTCAAGGCCACTGTACAAAAACGGCATCCTAAATATCACAAGCAATATACCCTAACAAAGAAATATAAAGCGCATGATGAGAATCGGGAGTACCAAGTTGGTGACACGGTAGAGATCGAAGAAAGCCGGCCGTTGTCGAAAGAAAAAAGATGGGTTGTAATAAGGAAGGTAAAGTAATGCCAAATGTCAAATTTCCAATTTCAAACAATTTATTATTTGAAATTAGTGATTTAAAATTCTAAATACATGATTCATCTTCGAACCAGACTAAAAGTAGCCGATAACACCGGGGCAAGAGAAATTGCCGTATTTAGCGTGTCTGGAAAAAATAGCCGCCGCCATGTGGGTTTGGGTGACGTCGTTGCCGCTTCGGTCAAAATTGCGTCTTCGACTGGGAGCGTCAAGAAAGGCGAAAAAGTTTATGCCGTGATTGTGCGGGTGCGCCGGCAGCAGCGTCGCTCTGATGGCTCGTACATACGATTTGACGAAAATGCGGCTGTGCTTGTTAATAAAGATTCCAAAGATCCGCGGGGGACGAGAATTTTTGGCCCAATCCCGCGAGAGATTCGCGATCTGGGTTTTACTAAGATAACCAGTTTAGCGCCAGAAGTTATATGACCCGGTAGTAGAACTTTGAGTTAGTTTATATCATAACTATGCATAACGAATTAAATATCCTTAGAAGCCTATCATACAAACTTTGTTCAAATACAGTAGTATTTGAACTCTCAAAGTTTCACTACCGTGTATGAACATAAAACGTGGTCATACAGTTAAAATATTGGCTGGAAAGGACCGGAATAAAACCGGCAAGGTTTTGTCAGTGAACGCGAAGACCGGCCGCGTGGTGGTCGAGGGAATTAACATCGTGACTCGTCATGAGCGGTCAAAAAAAGCTGGCACCAAAGGCCAAATCATTCAGCTGCCGGGCCCCATGCATCTTGCCAAGGTGCAGCTGCTTTGCCCGCACTGTGGCAAGCCGACGAGGATCGGTCTAGTCTGCAAACATTGCGGAAAGGAAATTAAATGACGCGATTACAAGAACAATACCGGACGAAAATACTACCCAAGCTTCGGGATGAGCTAAAGGTTGCTAATATCCACGCTGTTCCCCGGATCGAAAAAATCGTGGTAAACGCGGGGATTGGCCGCATTCTGCAGCAAAATCCCAAAGCTCTCGATCGACTCGTGGAAACCATGTCAAAGATTACTGGGCAAAAACCAGTGGTGACCAAAGCCAAGAAAGCAATTTCTGGATTTAAAGTGCGTCAGGGCCAGGTTGTGGGATTGGTGGTTACGTTGCGGCGCAAGCGCATGTACGATTTTCTTGATAGACTTGTCAATGTGGCCTTCCCTCGGACTCGAGATTTTCGTGGTTTGCCGCGATCAGGATTTGATCGGCGAGGGAATTACAATTGTGCCATTCGGGAAATTGTGGTGTTCCCTGAAGCCGGGGAAATCGGTGTGGAAGGTACCTTTGGCGTGGAGGTTACCATAGTCACCTCGGCCAAAGATGATACGTCGGCTTATGCATTATTAAAGAAATTTAGATTCCCTTTTTCCACCTAAAATGTATAGCACACAATAAATATGGCGACAAAGAGTCAGATAGCTAAATCCAAGAGAAAGCCCAAGTACCCGACCCGGTTGGTGAGAAGGTGTAATCGTTGCGGTCGCCCGCGGGGTTATATGCGCGATTTTGATATTTGCAGAATATGTTTTAGGGAACTGGCCAGCAAGGGTGAGATCCCAGGTATTATTAAATCCAGTTGGTAGTCCCTGACCTTTTTTGTGCAGGGACTTAAAGACCCGATAACTCAATGTCGCGAATAATTTTTATAAAGATTTCAATGTTGATAAAGAAAGGTGAGGGATGACAGATCCAATTTCAGATATGTTGACACAAATTCGCAACGCCCTGGCAGTGAAAAAGCCGGAGGTAATTTTGCCGTTTTCCAAACTCAAATCAAATCTCGCGAGTGCTATGGAAAAAGCAGGTTGGGTTGGAGAGGTGTCCGCAGACGGGGAAGGTGCGTTTAAAAAACTCCGTTTAAAATTGAAATATGACGAACGAGGGCTGCCAATGATTTCCGGTTTGCTCCGCGTCAGCAAACCTGGTCAGAGAATTTACACCAGGTCGAAAACAATTCCGCGATCTCCGCTTGGTAATGGGACTGCGATTATTTCCACATCCCGGGGACTGATGACCTCGGCCGAGGCACACAAGGCTAAACTTGGCGGTGAATTAATCTGTCAAATATGGTAGTCACTACGAAATACGAATTAATACGAACATACGAACGAAAACCATTTAGTAGTTTCGTAATATTTAGTATTTCAAAGTAAATAGATGTCAAAAATAGGCAAAAAACCCATAATCATCCCAAACGGCGTCACATTGACCCTTGATCGAGAAACCGTGAAGATCAGGGGACCACAAGGAGAACTCGTGACAACCCTACATCCAAAAGTGCGGGTCGTTCAAGAAGGGGACAAGATCATGGTCAGCGTTTTGAAGCCAGAGGACCGAAGGCAAAAGGCTTTGTGGGGAACCTTTCGATCCCTGCTCGCCAATGCTGTAATGGGAGTGACTTCAGGCTTTGAAAAGCAGCTGGAGATCGTTGGCGTTGGATACAAAGCGCAAGTAACCGGTCAGAAATTGATCATGAACCTTGGTTATTCGCATCCCATTGAACTTGGTGTCCCCGCAGGGATGACAGTCAAAGTAGAAAAAAATCTCATCATCATTAAAGGTAATGATAAGCAGGCGGTCGGTGAGTTTGCGTCCCTCATTCGTAGCAAACGTAAACCAGAACCATACAAGGGCAAGGGAGTAAAATATGTTGGGGAAGTGATCAGGCGCAAAGCCGGTAAGGTCGTGAAAGCTGTGGGGGGATGAAATAATGTCAAATTATAAATTTCAAATATCAAATTTATTATGTTTCAGGTTGATACCTATTAGTTATTTGGATTTTGTCATTTGAAATTTAAGCCTATGAACAAAAGACTCAGCAGGATTAACAGACACAAGAGAATAAGAGCAAAGATCAGCGGGACAAAAACTCGGCCTCGCCTTTCGGTTTTTCGCAGCAGCAGGCATATTCATCTCCAGCTCATTGACGACGTGGCCGGAAGAACGCTGGCCGCTTCCAGTACTCTCAAAGATCGCGATCCCGTAGCGGCGCTCCTGGAACAAACTACAAAACTTGGAATCAAATCTATCCTTTTTGATCGCGGTGGACACCTGTATCATGGAAATATTGCCAAGCTAGCTGAAAAATTACGCAAAGCAGGATTAATATTTTAATCCCTCACCTTTCATGGCGAGGCGATTAGGAATATAATTATAGTGATAAAAATTTATCAAGTTAATTTGGAAAGGTGAGGGATGAGACAACAAAGAGAGCGAAGAAACCAGAGAGAATTTGTCAAATCAGAGTTTGAGAACAAAGTCGTCGAAATCAAACGTGTGACTCGCGTAGTCGCGGGCGGAAAACGTATGCGATTTCGGGCGCTAGTTGTGATTGGTGACAAAAATGGGCGTGTGGGGATTGGCCTCAAGAAAGGGGCGGATGTGGCGGAAGCAGTCTCCAAAGCGACGGCGCAGGCCCGAAAGACGTTGAAAAAAATCCCGATCGTAGACGGCACCATACCGTATGCCGTGAAGCAAAAATACAAAGCTGCCCTGGTATTTCTCAAACCTGCCAAACCCGGCTCAGGCATCACCGCCGGTGGTCCGGTCCGCGCTGTCCTCACTCTCGTCGGAATAAAAAATATCTCCAGTAAAATGCTTGGCGCGTCCAACAAAGTAAGCAATGTTCGGGCCACGTTTGAGGCGCTTAAAAGTCTCAAGAATCCAGAGTCTGGAATATCAAAATAATCATATTTATGCTGAATCTATCAAATCTCAAGCCCAAGATTAAAAAAGTGCCGCGGGTCAGACGTGGGCGAGGCCTCGGTTCTGGGCGAGGCGCTTATTCTGGGCGTGGTATCAAAGGTCAGAAAGCTCGCACGGGAGGAAATATCAAGCCGGGCTTTGAGGGCGGACGCATGCCGTTTATGCGACAAATGCCGAAGCGAAAAGGATTTCGGTCTCCGCATCCCAAATCGCAAATAGTTTCGCTTGTGACGATAGCCAAAGTTTTTCCGGACAGTAGCACAGTGTCCCCCAAAACACTCCTGGAAAAAGGACTCATTGGGAATAAGCATTGGCCCGTCAAAATCATTGATACAATTGAAGTTAATCGAAAATTATTGTTTGAGGGGGTCAAAATTTCCTCTGGCGCAAAAATGGCAATCGAAAAAGCCGGAGGAACAATCGCAACTTTATGATTTTGTGTTATACTAAAATCGCGCTAAGTATTCGTAATTTCATTACCGAGTGATTAAGAAATTTCTTCAAATTTGGCGGCTCACAGATTTGCGCAAAAAAATCCTTATGGTTCTGCTACTGCTAGCTGTTACTCGTGTTCTTGCCGCCATCCCTATTCCCGGAGTAAACGTTGGAGCATTGCGGCAGTTTTTTTCGCAAAATCAGCTGTTCGGAATTTTGGATATATTTTCCGGCGGCGGACTTTCCAATTTCTCCATCGCGATGCTGGGCGTCGGGCCTTATATCACAGCATCGATCATTATGCAGCTCCTAGGAATCATCGTTCCTTCGCTTGGTGAATTGCAAAAAGAAGGGGAGCAAGGCCGGGCCAAGGTAAACCAATACACGCGTTATCTCACGGTACCGCTTGCGTTGTTGCAGGGGTTCGGCACGATTTCCTTGTTCACGAGAGGCGCTGCTGGTAACGCTCAGATCCTCGGGTCTCTGCATTTAACTGATTGGGCAGTGATTCTTGTCTCTATCACAGCCGGCAGCATGATTCTCATGTGGATTGGGGAACTCATAACTGAATATGGAATCGGAAATGGATTGTCTCTGATAATCTTTGCCGGGATCGTAGCCAGAGTGCCGTCTTTCTTGTCACAAACCGCTCTTACTTTCAACCCCCAAATGTTGCCGACCGTGATAGGATTTGTACTAATCAGTGCTGTGGTGATCCTGGCTGTGGTGGTGATGACCGAGGCGACGCGTAACATTCCTGTGTCCTATGCCAAGCGCGTTCGCGGCAACAAATTGTTCGGGGGGGTGGACACGCATCTGCCGATTCGGCTCAATACCGCGGGCGTGATTCCGATTATTTTTGCCATTTCAATTTTGTTGTTTCCGGGTGTGATTGCCAATTTTTTGGTAAATGCGAAAACGCATGCAATTGCGAATTTTGCCAAACAAATTACTGAACTTTTTCAAAATCAAACTTTTTATGGCGTAGCATATTTTATACTGGTTATCGCTTTCACATATTTTTACACAGCCGTGATTTTTAATCCGGAAGATATAGCGGAAAATGTCCAGAAACAGGGGGGGTTCATTCCGGGGCTGCGGCCGGGCCGTAATACCGCGGAGTTTTTGTACCGAGTGCTCAATCGCATCACCCTGGCAGGAGCGATTTTTCTGGGACTCATCGCAGTGTTGCCGTTTCTCATGCAGCTAGTGACTAAAACCCAAGCCCTGACCATCGGCGGGACAAGCCTCCTCATTGTCGTTGCTGTAGTTATCGAAACCGTGAAACAAATCGAATCGCAACTTGTGATGCGTGATTACGAAGGATTCTGAAAAAGATTATTGATTTTTGAATTTGGAATTTAGGCAACGATCAATCAAACGGTCGTTTATTGATTCTAAATTTTGACAAAAACTACACGATCGTGTAGTTTTTGTCAAATCGATAAATAGCGTAAACTTAACTATTAAAATCTAAACATAGGTTGATTCGTTTAATTATATTCTGTTATAATTTAGTGCATGAATGAACCTCTAAATCTGATTATCCTCGGGCCTCAAGGGTCGGGCAAAGGGACGCAGGCTGAATTATTGCAAAAGAAGCTGCATGCCGCGCTGTTCGGCGCGGGTGATGTGCTGCGCGAAATCGCGAAAACTAATACTGAACTTGGAAAGAAAGTACACGAGACTATCAATGTGCAGGGTCGATTAGTCGAGCCAGAACTCATCTCCGAGGTCATCAAGGACAAGATTGCGACTGTCTCCAAATCCCAAAATCTGATTTTGGACAGTTATCCGCGATCCCTCGAACAGTACGAATTATTTAAAAATTTTTGGCCGGCCATTGGTCGCGGAGACTACAGGGTGTTATTCATAGAGCTAACAGAGGATGAAGCGGTTGAAAGATTGCTATTGAGAAAACGTTTGGATGATTCCGAAGAAACTATTCGGAAACGTTTGCAATTATTTAATTCCCAGACCATGCCAATGATCAAGGAAATGGACAAAGACGGTAACGTTGTTCATATTAACGGGGAGCAGTCTATTGAAGCCGTGCATCGAGAAATATTGGCGAAACTAGGTTTGAAATGAACTCCGTCAGAAATATCTGCGGTAAGACCGTGAATTTCAATAAATGAACTTGCCAGATAAGGCTAATACTTTAATTACAGGGAATTTCTAACGGGGTGAAAAAACAAATTATCACAATCGCGGGGCTGCCGGGCAGTGGCAAATCAAGCACTGCCAAAGGAGTGGCACGCGCTCTCGAGTATGAGCATCTCTCCTCCGGCGATTTTTTCAGAAAGCTGGGTATCGAGCGGGGATTGTCGGTTGAAGAAACAAATATTGTCGCGGAAAAGCAGAAGGACATAGACAAAATAGTTGACGATTGGCTGGTCAGCCTAGGCCAAGCGAAAGGCCATATGGTGATTGATTCCCGCACCGCATTTCACTGGATTCCGGATTCTTTCAAAGTATTTTTGGACGTTGACCAGCGGGTAGCGATTGAGCGGACTTTTCAGCAGATCCAAAAGGAGGGGCGAGGTCCGAGCCAGGCCGCCGATTCAGTTAACGAACTTCTGAAAAACACCTTGAACCGGGTGGAAAACGAAAAAAAGCGGTATCAGAGCTTGTATGGCATAGATGTTTTCGATAAATCGCAGTTTGATCTGGTGGTGGATACAGGCATCAATAACCTTGAAACAGTCATTGACATAATTGTCAGTGCGTATAAACAATGGCTCTCATAAAAACCCCAGAAGAAATCAAGATTTTAGCAGAAGGTGGGAAAATTCTCGCACAGATTTTATCAAAAGTGGCCGGCGCAGTGAGGTCAGGAGTGTCCACTCTGGATCTCGATACTTTGGCCCGCGAAGAAATGAAAAAAGCTGGGGTAAAACCTGCATTTGAAGGCTATCAGATGGGCGATGATGGGCCGAAATTCCCAGCAGTGCTTTGTTCGTCTGTTGACCACGAGGTGGTGCACGGGATACCGCGCAAGGATAAGATTTTACATGAAGGAGAGATCGTCGGCCTAGATTTGGGTATAATCCATCAGGGACTTTTTACTGACGCGGCAGTGACGGTCGGCGTGGGAAAGGTTTCTTCGCAAGATAAAAATTTGATGGATGGGACGGAGCAGGCGCTCAAGGCGGGGATCGCACAGGTCAAGCCTGGAAAAAGAATTGGCGACATAGGTCACGCGATTGAGTCATGCGCAAAGCGGACAGGATTATCTGTGATCCGTGATCTAATCGGGCACGGCGTGGGCCATGCGTTGCATGAAAAACCGGACGTCCCAAACTATGGAAAACCAGGCACGCTTGAAATCTTGAAGCCAGGCATGGTCATTGCAATCGAACCGATGTTCACGAGGGGCGATTGGCGCGTAAAATTCCTCGACGACGGTTGGACGGTAGTCACAGCCGATGGCAGTCCTTCCGCGCATTTTGAACATACTGTGGCAGTCGCCAAAGATGGTCACCAAGTGTTAACCGGCATAATATGAACGTCAAATATTTGCTTTTTTCTGTGCTTATTATTGCCGCAGCGGCGGCTGTTCTCCTTGGCATGGGACGGATTCCTTTTTGCAAATGCGGCGAAATTAGCCTCTGGTCTAGTGACGTCACTTCCAACCAACAGTCGCAGCAGTTCGCGGACCCCTATACCTTCACACATGCGATTCACGGCACATTGTTTTATTTTTTTATTTGGTTTGTTTTTGGCCGCAGGTTCACAGCAGCGCAGCGGCTGGTGCTTGCGGTTGCTCTGGAAGCAGGTTGGGAAATCTTGGAAAATACGGATTTTATCATCAACCGCTATCGAGCTGTTACTTTTTCGTATGATTATTATGGGGACAGCGTATTCAACTCTGTCGGAGATATCGTCGCCATGGCCACCGGATATTTGGCGGCCTGGAAACTCCCCTGGAAAATCACAGTGATCGGCTCGATCCTGCTGGATCTGGTTTTACTTTTGACTATTCATGACAGTTTGGCAGTGAATATCATTATGCTCATTCACCCTATCGAAGCGATTAAAAATTGGCAGCTAAAACAATGGCAATGAGCGAGACCGCGGTATTTGGGGGAGGATGTTTTTGGTGCACGGAAGCGGTTTTTTCGGAGCTCAAAGGAGTCGAAAGTGTGGTCCCGGGTTACGCGGGCGGTAATCCGACAGCTGACGGAGGAAATCCGAGTTACGAACAGGTTTCCACCGGCACGACTGGCCACGCTGAAGCGATAAAGATTGTATTCGATCCGAACATCGTAAGCTACAGGGACTTGTTGGAGGTGTTTTTCGCAGTTCATGATCCGACAACCCCAAACAGGCAGGGCCAAGATATCGGGACGCAGTATCGATCCGTGATCCTCTATACTACTGAAGAACAAAAAACGGCCGCAGAAAAATTCATTCAGCCGGGCTTTGTCACAGAAATCAAACCCTTGGAAAAGTTTTTTGAAGCAGAGGGATATCACATGGAATATTACAAATCCAATCCAACCAAGCCCTATTGCGAACTAGTTATCAGCCCAAAGCTAGCGAAATTTCGTTTGCAGTTCGCCGGGTTACGAAAATAGGTTTATGCACAAATTTAGATTTTTTGCCATTTTGGTGGTTCTTATTGCTTTGGCCTCGATTTTCAGCAGCCAGTTTCCGAGCTTGCCACAGGTTAACGATTTACCATTGAAGCTTGAGAGTTTACAGAGTTTGGTTTCAGCACCGGAGCCGCTCCGCAGCAACTCGGACTCGCCAAATTCTTTTTTAACGCGGGCTGGGGTTGTGAAATGGACCAACTCCGAACGCGCGAAAAATGGACTCGCGAGCCTGACGATAAACCGCGACCTCAATGCCGCTGCGCTAGCCAGAATAAAAGATATGTTTTCGCAACAATACTTTGCTCATGTTTCCCCGCAGGGGCAAAATGCTTCCGACCTCGCGGCGCAGGCGAGGTACGAATATATTTCAATCGGGGAGAATCTTGCACTTGGAAATTTTGAGAATGACGAGGTTCTCGTTGAGGCCTGGATGGGCAGTCCTGGGCACCGAGCTAATATTTTGGGGACGAGTTTTAGCGACATTGGGGTGGCAGTAGGTCAAGGGACATTTGAAGGGCGGAAGACTTGGCTCGCAGTTCAGATTTTTGCCCTGCCCCGATCCGCTTGTCCCGCCGTGAACCGGGATTTAAAATCCAACATTGATTCTAACCAGAAACGACTTGCCGAAATTCTAGCCTCGCTAGACGTTATGAGAAAAGAATTGGAGAAGATGCAACCCAAAAAGGAAGGGGAATACAGTGCCAAGGTCGAAGCATTTAATGCCAAAGTAAATGAATATAATGCCGTGCTGCAAGAGACCAGAGATCTGATCGCCCAATATAACAACCAAGCCAACTCATTTAATAGTTGCCTCAATCGTTAATTTGTGTTATGGTTTTGACATGGAAGCAGATTCAACAGAGAAGAAACAAAAAGATTTCCGCAACGCGACAGTTTTTTTCGCGCTTTTGGCTGGCCTCGTCGGCGGTGTGATCGGTTCGACCTACATCAGTCCGTGGTACCAGGAAAGGATTTTACATAGGCAACTCGCGAGTCAGACGGAGCACCGGAAGCAGATAATCGACGAACAGTCAGCTGTTATAGGAGCTGTGGAAAAGGTTAACCCAGCCGTCGTATCCATTGTGATTACCAAGGATTTGCCGAAATTCGAACAGTTCGGGTCGCCCTTCGGTTTTTTCTATTCCGCTCCTTCCGGTGAGCTGCAAAACCAGCAGATTGGTGCTGGTTCAGGGTTTATCATTACCTCGGACGGAATGATCGTGACGAACAAACACGTAGTATCTGATCCGGACGCAGCTTACACAGTGGTCACGAAAGATGGCGCGAAATATGCAGCGAAAGTGATTGCCACCGATCCGTTCAACGATATCGCCGTTGTGAAAATCGATGCAAAAAACCTGGCTCCAGCGTCTTTGGGCGACTCTGGGAAATTGAAGCTGGGGCAAAGGGTGGTGGCTATAGGGAACGCACTCGGAGAATTTCAAAATACTGTGACTACCGGCGTGGTATCGGGAATAGGGAGGAATGTCACAGCTTCCGGGGGCACGCAGACCGAAAACCTATCCGAGGTTATCCAGACCGATGCGGCCATAAATCCGGGAAACTCTGGGGGCCCACTTGCAGATCTCGATGGCAATGTGATTGGAGTCAACTCTGCTGTGTCTCTGGAAGGTCAGCTCATCGGCTTTGCCATCCCGATTAACCAGGTAAAGCAGGTCATAGATCAAGTCAAGCAATATGGCAAGGTCAGACGCGCATTTTTTGGTATCCGTTACACAATAGTAACCGAAGAGTTGGCTTCGCAAGAAAATCTCGCAATTGACTATGGCGCGCTCATCGTGTCAGGGACAAGTTCGAGAGAACCGGCAGTTGTTCCTGGGAGTCCTGCCGACAAAGCTGGACTCCGCGTCGGGGATATTGTCGAGGAACTTGATGGCCAGAAGATAACGAGCCAAAATACTCTCTCTACCTTGATGCGCAAGTATGTTCCAGGTGACAAGGTGACTGTGAAATTCCATCGCGGCGATGAGGAACGGACTGTATCGGTAACCTTGGGTGAAGCGCAGTAGCTGATGGGACGGATACTTGCTTTAGATTATGGCACTAAGAGAATTGGCATCGCAGTCAGTGATGAAACAAAAACGATCAGCATACCCAAAGCATACATTTTAATGGCCGAGAAGGCCTTACTTGTTGAATTCATCTCCCAAAATCAAGTTGAAAAAATCCTCATCGGCTTACCAACGGGCTTATCCGGGCAGGAAACGGAAAGCACAAAAAAAGCCCGTGATTTTATGGTGTGGCTTGAGCGTGAAACCCATCTCCCTGTTGAATTTATTGACGAGAGGTTGACCACAAAGGAAGTGTTGAGGGAAGAGAAAGATAGAGAATTGATCGACAGCCTAGTGGCGCAAAAGATGTTGGAGCGATATTTAGAATCATTAAAATTACGATTATGAATTACATCCTACTCGTTTTGCCGTTAGTCGTGCTGATTTATTACATGTCACGAAAAGACATAAAGAAGTCGATATTGGGCAACATCAGTCAAGTGCTTGTAATTGTAGGGTACGCAGTCATTATCTACGCGATTATTAGGGTCAAACTAGGACCGTCTGATTTTGTCGGCTGGGGATCAATTGAGGAGTTAGGTTACATGATGTACGGAGCAATTGGGGTTGTTATTGGCACTGTCGTTCTAATTTTGAAAATGATCCTAAAAAAATAATGTTCCGTATCATCCATCCCAATCGGTGGTTTTTTTGGACCATCGCTATCGCGATCGGCCTAGCTCTGTTTTTGTTGTGGGCTATAATGAAGACAGAAATTGAGCTTTATAGCCAGACTAATGTCAGTCAATTGAATACATGGAGAAATTGGTCATCTGAAACACTAGGAATCTCCGTGAGATATCCAGCAGGCTGGCAGATTGAGATTGATCCTGATGACGCGCATACGGTGTTTCTCGAAAATCCTGAAAACTACAATGAAAATGTTTCCATTGCAGTTCGACAGCCGCAATTGGAAGCAGCAATCAGGCTATCTTTAAAAGGCGGGACAGAAACAAAAGTTAGCATAGGCGGGACAGAAGGCCGCTTGCTAAAAGGAGCCGATACTGGTGACCAAGCCACAAACAGTGTCGTCCTAGTGCGCCGCAGCAATAAACTCTATTACATCGCCGGTTCGGCGAGGGTTTTTGAGCAAATTGTAAATAGCATCAAGTTTATCGATTAGTATGTCCGAATTTCGACAAGACATCGTAAATAAGAATTGGGTACTCATAGCCGAAGGCCGACAGCGCCGGCCGGTAGATTTTCAGTCTTATGCTGCGACTCCGCCGGAGCTACCGGAAATATCGAACAAGTGCGATTTTTGCCCTGGGCAAGAATCGGAAACCAAACAGGAAATCGCCAAATACCAAAAAGATGGAAAATGGCTCGTGCGCGTCGTACCAAATAAATTTGAGGCGGTAGGCCATGTCATTGGTAAACGCACCGAGGATTTTTATGTGAGTCGTCCGGGGATCGGCGATCACGAAGTATTGATCACCCGCTATCACAATCAACCGACCGCTTTGCAAAGCGTGGAACTAATTGATTTCACCCTCAAAGCTTACATTGACAGGTTCAATGATCTCTGGCTCCATGACGAGGTGCAGTATATTCACGTCATCCAAAACCATGGCATGCAAGCGGGCGCGTCACTCGTGCATCCTCATTCACAGATTTTTGCAATCCCTTTTTTGCCGGATCGGATCCGGGACGAGATCGTGGGAACCAGAAATTATTATGAAACCAACGAAGCTTGCGTCTACTGTGCGATGATCTTGTTTGAGCTCAAGGCGAGATCGCGAGTAATCCTCGATACCCCTGATTTTTTGGTGATGGCGCCGTACGCTTCGAAAATGCCGTACGAGATTCACATTTTGCCAAAAATCCACAGGGCTTTTTTCCATCAGATCACGATCTCCGAACGCAAGTCCCTAGCTAGAGCGATGAAGGAAGTTTTTTCACGGCTGTTTGCACGCATGCAGAATCCGTCATACAATTATTACATTCACACGTTGCCGCAAAGATTGTCGATGTCTCGACGGAGCATCAGTGACAAAGATTGCTATCATTGGCACATCGTCATTCTGCCGCGGGTCAATGTGTGGGCCGGTTTTGAGCTCGGTACCGAAGTTTACGTGAATCCTATGCCACCTGAAACTGCAGCCAAGTTTTTACGTTAATTGTGGGACTATGAGATTAATCGCTGCCAATTGGAAAATGAATCCGCAGACACTGGAAGAGGCGAGGCATCTCGCCGCGACCATGGAGCAGTCTGTTTTGGGACTGATCGCTGACCGGTGCGAGGTGGTGATTTGCCCACCATTTGTCTATACTGTGGGTCTCAAACACGCTCTGCATCATGTTCTGCTTGGTGCACAAAATGTGAGTGCGGAAGAGAAAGGGCCGTTCACAGGAGAAATTTCTGCGCTGCAATTGAAAAATCTGGGATTGAGATATGTGATCGTAGGACACTCGGAACGGCGAGCTCTGGGGGAGGATGACAAATCTGTAAACAAGAAATTGATGCAATGCTTCGCTCATGACTTGCAGCCGATCTTGTGCGTCGGATACGGCACCACGAAAAACACTAGTCTTCAGGTAGAGAAGCGAATTATCACGAGGCAGCTGCAAAACGGATTTCGGGGATTGAAATTCGCCAAAGGGCAATTGACCGTAGCCTACGAGCCAGCTTGGACTATCAGCAAAGGACCTGGCACTGCCAAGCCGATTACTCCCGAGCGCGCGGCTCAAGTCATTGAATTTATAAAGAGTAAATACAAAACAGCCAGAGTAATATATGGCGCGAGCATCACCGCTAAAAACGCTCCAGAACTTGCCAGATACAAATCCATTGAGGGCGGTCTCGTTGGCGGCGCCAGCCTCAATGCCAAGGAGTTTATGAGCATTGTAAAATCCTTTATCCTTGATTCTTAATTCTTTATTCTAAATCCATGATTTACCTTGGCGCGGATCACCGAGGTTTCAAACTCAAAGAAAAATTAAAACGGCATCTTCTAGATAACGGTTATCAGCTAGTTGATGTTGGTACTGATTCCGAAGAATCAGTGGACTACCCTTTGATTGCGAAAAAGGTCGCGCTCGGCGTCAGAGAGGATTTGAATAACAGAGGGATTTTGCTCTGCGGTTCCGGTGTTGGGGTCTGTATCGTAGCCAATAAATTTAAGGGGATCAGGGCAGGCGAGGCAAGAGATGAAAAAAATACAATTCACTCAAGGAGCGCGGACAACATCAATGTTTTGTGTCTACCTGCCGATGATCTGTCCGAAGCCGAGACCAAAAACATTACCAAGCTGTTCCTCGATACGGCTTTTAGCGGTGAGGACAGATACAAGCGGCGGTTGCAGCAGGTAGAGGAAATAGAAAAAGAGCAGTGATGCAATGTCAAATTTCCAATTCCAAATTTTAAATTAATGTTCATTTAGTTTGACAATGGCGCAATTGATTCCCGCAATTCTATCCAAAGACCCGGGTGAGGTCAGCGAGAAAATCGCGTTCCTTGAATCCATCCCCATGATCACAGAAGTGCATCTCGATTTTGAGGACGGGCAGTTTGTGCCAAATAACACAGTTTTACCCGGTGATTTGCTTGGGCTCAAGTCAAGACTCAAAATCGATGCGCACATGATGGTTGCTGACCCGCAAAACTATTTTCACGATTTGGTTGCACTCGGCGCAGACACGGTTGACCTGCATTTTGAAAGTTTTTCAACGATTGCGGAACTGCTCGCAGCAGCAAGCAATCTCAAAGCCATGGATTTTCGGGTAGCCGTTGTCTTGAATCCGGAAACTGATCTGACGATTTTCGAGCACTTAACCACAGCCCCTGATATTATGTTTCTGATGAGTGTGCATCCCGGTTTCCAGGGAAGAACGTTTTTGCCGGCCAGCCTTGAGCGACTGCAGTCGCTGCGCAAGCAATTTCCCAGCTCCACGCTCCAGATTGACGGGGGGATAAGTCGCAAAAACATTGAAGGAGTGCGCGCTCACGGTGCTGACCGAATCGTCGTCGGTTCAGGAATCTGGCAGAACCTTGATCCAAAAGCGGCTATTTACGAATTGTTGAACAAGATTAAATGACAATGCAGTTGTCATCCCGGACTTGATTCGGGATCCAAATATATTAAAAATAAAGTACAAATGCCCCGCAACATCCGTTTCTCCAGCCGGTTACTCTGCATGGGCCAAAGCCACCCTCAACTGGCCGTTTGACAAGGTTTTCTATCCGTATCCGGAGAAGCATAAGCAAACTTCAAATTCCACCACGAGCGAGACCGCCACCTGGCAGAACTGCCGAAATGAGTTATACGGTTATGAGTTCAAGTATCCTCGAGGCTGGCATTTTTGGAAGATGGGGCCTGGTGAGTATGCTGAAAGTACTGCCCAAGATTGTACCGGAATGTGGCAGACACTTTCACCAAATATTTATAGGTCAGTCCAAAGTTTCACTTTTTATGCTGGCGAAAATCTCAGTAGTACGATTTACGCAGGTGCTCAAACAATCGATGAATATGTCTCCAAGAATCCACTATCAAAAGCGAAATTTGAAAAACCCGTTGTAAGAAAGTATGGTGAATTGAACGGTGAGAAAGTTGCCTGGTGGGAAACCGGAGATGATTCTTCGAATTTAATTTTATTCCACAATGGAGTAAAATACGAGATTAGCTTTTATGGAGTTGAATTAGAACTTCTAAACAAAATCCTCTCCACCTTCAAGTTTATTGATTCCATAGATTCAATCCCATGCGGTATCATGGGACCGTCAGGAGCTATTAGCTGTCCGGTAGGGTATTATTGCAAAATGGCAAATCCACCCAAAGGGGTGGACGCTCCTGGAGTTTGCACAAAGAAATAACCAATACGTTCGTGAAGAATTCAGTCTCGGAAAAACAGAAGCAAATATCCTCTCCACTTTCAAATTTATAAAATAACAGGGATTTCCCTCCCCAGGCCTGGGGAGGGAATAAGGGAGAGGTCGTATGCGTTTGATAACAAACCTCTCTCCAGCTCTCCCCAGACTTGGGGAGAGGAGAAATACAAGAGTTGTGCTTGACAAAAGTTTATCTTCAGGTAGTTTTAAGATAAACTAGATATTAACCCAAAAAGCATGCATGAAACTATCATTGGACTCAAAGAATTTCGTGAGAACGTGGATAGCTTTGCCAAACGTGTAACCAAAGGCAGTTCTTTTATTGTAGTCAAACGCTCCAAGCCTATTTTTCGAGTAGCTCCTTTGCACGAAGAGGATGAAGACTGGGAAACTGTTGTTGATTTTACTAAGATTCGCAAAAGCGGAGTGCCAGTTGAGGTATTGTTAAACTATCTCGACAATGGATCAAATCGAAAAAAATCTAAGAAAGCTTAGTCCGAAAGAACAACGGTAACTAGCGAAAGCATTATCAAAGTTAAACAGTCATAATTGGCTCGGGCTGAACATAGCAAAGCTCAAGGGCCATAGTAATATATACCGACTGCGCAGCGGCGACCTAAGAGTTATTTTCTGGTATCAGAATAAGCAAATAAAGGTACTGGAAATCGGCCGACGCTCCGAAAAAACATACAGAAAGTATTAGTAAAATTATACTCAAGGAAACAAACAACAAGACTTCGCTCGGGACAGTCGGCGAGTACGCCGACTGGAAAACCTACACTCATGAGTCCTGGAGCCCATTTTCGACTGAGCCTCGTCGAGTTGATTTTACTGTTCAATATCCACCGACATGGGAGTTCGTTGAAGGCTATTTAGAGGAGAAAGGATTGAGCTTTTATGAGGGGGGGAGGAGGGGGTAAGTAGACAGGAAATTCTACCCCCACTTAGTCTCCCCTTATCATGGGGAAAAGCACAAAATGTATATGATCGGCGAAGACACGAAAAATATTGAAGAAGATTAAATTAATTGCTATGATTGAAGCACTATGAAAAAGCACCATAATATCAAGCATAAGGTTTTTAATTATATAGCTATCTTTGATCCCGCTGCCGAGGGCGGTTTCAATGTGTCCTTTCCCGCCCTCCCCGGATGTGTAACCTTTGGCCGCACCTTTGAGGAGGCCAAAGAGAAAGCCGCAGAAGTTTTGGAGCTGTGGCTGGAGGAACTGGCGGCCAGAAAAGAAAAGATTGCAGTCGGTTCGGTCGAAGCGCATGCAATATGACGGTAAAACATCGAGATCCAGTAAAAGAATGGTTCAAATATGCTGCCAGTGATTTTCAGGCCGCGGAGGCACTTTTCAGAGCGAAGCTTTATCAACAATCAATATGGAACTGCCATCAGGCATTGGAAAAACACCTTAAAGGAATACTTGTTGCGCAAGGAAAGGTTGTCAGAAAAACCCATGACCTTTTGACTTTAAGAAATGACACCGGGCTGGCGGTTCCTGAAGAGGTCCAATTTTTTCTACACGATGTAAATGCTTACTATCAACCCTCCAGATATCCGGATGCAGCTCTGGTAAGTCATTTAGCTTACACTCGAAGTAAAACAAGACAGCTTTTACGATTAACCGAATTGACGATAAAATGGATACGCTTTCACAGCAAGCAAAAAAGATAGCGACCAATTATTTAAAGCAAGTTCGTCCCAGATTGAAAGTGAATAAGGCTTTACTGTTCGGTTCGGCCGCGAGGGGGACAATGACCAGACATAGCGATATAGACCTTATCATTCTCTCCAATGAGTTCAAGAGTATGGATCTGCAAAAGAGACTGATACTGTTATCTCGCCTCCGAGGGCAAAAATTTTTATCGTGGCCTATGGACATTCTAGGATATACGCCGCAGGAATTCCAAAAGCTCTCACGCATTTCCAGTATGTTCGCAGAGGCAAAACTGCAGGGAGTCGAAATAAAATAGCTTTTGTATTTCGCAATAAAACATGACCCGCCCCATCCGCTTCTCCATTTGGTTCTCTATCATCATCCTTGCTGCATTTGCAGCCGGTTACTCTGCATGGGCCAAAGCCACCCTCAACTGGCCGTTTGACAAGGTTTTCTATCCGTATCCGGAGAAGCATAGAAATAACGCCGCTCAACCACCTCCTAGCTTAAGAGGGGGAGAAGGGGATTTAGATATCGCCAGTTGGAAAACCTATCGCAACGAGGAGTATGGGTTTGAGTTTAGGTATCCACCCAACTGGAAATTGAATGCAGCAAACAACTCGGTGAACATTTCTGATATGGATATTACAATTGATATTTTATTAACCAGGGTCAATAGCAAGTCTGTGATAGATGCGACTAAGGGCATAGGCACTGAATTATTGTATCCCCTCGTTGATCTATCCGAAGGAAAGGTTCTTTTTGCTGGGGTTAATGCAGAACGAATTTCTTACAGTGTTAACGGGAGACTTGAAAAAAACATCATTCCTTTGAAGCTCAACCCAACAATTAGAATTATATTGCGGCAGGACGATAATATTTCTAACCAAATCCTCTCTACCTTCAAATTTATTAAATAACTTTCGTATTTTACCCTCTCCGCTTTCGGAGAGGGAACTAAATCAAAACATGATAGGTACTGACATCCACGAAAAAGAAATAAAAAAACTTGAAAAAATCGCGAATCAGATTCGCGAGGATATTATCAAGGCGCTCTTGAACGCTGGTTCTGGGCATTCTGCCGGACCTCTCGGCATGGCTGATGTATTTACTGCCTTGTATTTTCATGTTCTAAATATTCGCCCAAAACAGCCGAAATGGCCTGATCGGGATCGTCTGGTTCTTTCTTGCGGACACATCAATCCAGTATTTTATGCTGCTCTTGCTAACGCGGGATTTTTTCCAAGAAAGGAGTTTCTAACAACCCTCCGCAAATTT
>JAHFJD010000046.1 GCA_023246055.1 Candidatus Doudnabacteria bacterium | reverse complement strand
AGCGGTGGAGCATGTGGTTCAATTCGACGATAAGCGAGGAACCTTACCTGGCTTTGACATGGGCCTGCAAGCGCTAGAGATAGCGCCGCCTTCGAGGGTGGCCCACAGGTGCTGCACGGTTGAAATATTCGACCCATCCAGTGGAAACGCTGGATAGCAAACCGGACCAAAACGGTGAAACCCGCAATAATTATGATAAAATATAGTTATGGGTAATACCGTGGGAAATTCAAGTGCTGGATTCTGCAAATTTTCTTCCAATCCGCAACATGCATACATTCTTGGTTTGTGGTGTGCCGATGGCTACCATAGGACAAGCAGCATTGGGTTAAGCAATGTCAATGAAGCTTTAATAGCGACATTTACCAGCTTTCTTACAAGGTTGTTTCCTGTGGAACGGTTAAAGCTGAAAATATATCTTAATAAAGATATTGTCTTGAAAATACCAAATTTAGGGATCCAAGACATAAAACAGCTGTACTCTGCGAAAGCCAGGCAGCCGGCTTATCAAGTGTATGTAAATTCCAGACCATTATTGGCCGAATTTCGGTCAGCCAAATTATTAGCAAAAGCTTTCGGTTCGCCTGAAATTGCTTACGCTTATTTGGCTGGCAGATTTGATGGCGATGGTACAGTCGGAAAAGACTTGCGCAGAGATTTGCGAATAAGTTACACAACGAATGCCGAAGCTGAAGCAGACAAAACGCTTCTGGAAAAATTAGGCTTCAGGCTTTGTAAAGTGTATTATTATCGGACATCTGTGGCATACGTCTTGTATGTATCGAGATTAGAAGCGAGACAATTTATTGAAAATATATTGCCTTATTCATTAAGGCTGCAGAACCCAGTACTTGAATCCCGTAGAGACTTGATTGCAATTTAAGAGCTGCAATCAGATGCCCGTTAGGGCATAATACGGCCGGCTCCGTACTTTGTTGTAGCAAAGCGGAGATGGTATAGTCCGTACCATTGGAAACAATGGAGCAATACGGTCGTCAGCTCGTGTCGTGAGATGTTGCCTTAAGTGGCAGAACGAGCGCAACCCCTGTCGTGTGTTACTGTGTCACACGAGACTGCCAGGGTTTAACCTGGAGGAAGGTGGGGATGACGTCAAATCAGCGTGGCTCTTACAGCCAGGGCTACACACGTGCTACAATGGGGTGCAACAAAGGGACGCCAAGTCGCAAGACGGAGCCAATCCCATCAAACCACCCCTCAGTTCGGATTGAGGGCTGCAACTCGCCCTCATGAAGCTGGAATCGCTAGTAACCGTGGATCAGCCTCGCCACGGTGAATACGTTCTCGGATTTTGTACACACAATTAAAGGCGCTCGGCCGTTATTAAAGCTAAGTTGTTCAAATCAACTCCTCCGATTAGAATATAATTGGAGGTAGCGAAAGAATAGGTCTTGTTCCGCGAGGGCAAGACTGAAGGATTCTAGTAGCAAAAGGCAGCGTGATCATCCGCCAGTTGGCGGAAAGAGCGATACGACCCATATTTGCGGTGTGTCGTGGGGAAGTATCATTGTAAAAGCTCGATCATGATGCCCGGAAAAGTTTTAATAATTACCCGAGGAGATCTCGTAAAGCAAATGGGAATTCGGAAAGTTACGAGAAGTCAGCAGAGTTATAGTAACTCCGACGCACAGTCGGAGCGAAGGACAAAACCGATGGTTTCTGCAGATTATATCGTCGGTCTAACAGATGGAGAAGGATGTTTCTATGTCCTCATAAAGTCACCTTTGAATAAAGGCGGTGGAGGACGAATTACGTTGAACTTTTATATAAAAGTTCAGGAGCAGGACAAGGGAATGCTGGATAAAGTCCGGAATACCTTGGGTTGCGGCGCTGTTTACTTTCAATCGGAAACCCGGGCTAACCATAGCCAATGTTACCGGTATACGGTAAATACTCATAGCGCCATTCTTAATGTTATCATTCCGTTCTTTCGCAAGCATCCCTTGCAAAGCTATTCTAAAAGCAAAAATTTTGAATTGTTTTGTAAGATAGCGAAGCTTGTTGAAAATGGAGAGCACCATTCTAAATCTGGTTTAGATCAGATACGATTGTTAAAATCGCAGATGAACCTTCGGACTCGCGTAGTGCGGGAAAGCCGCACGCTACGTGGGAACGCGAAGTAACCCAACTATCGCAATCCGCCCGTCACACCATGGAAGCGGGTAGTACCCAAAGCTTATCGCAAGATGAGTCAAGGTAAGACTCGTGACTGGGGTGAAGTTTAACGGCTTCCTATGCGAGCAATTGCATAGTAAAATCTAACTATATCGGTGGACTCCTAGGGCAATGCCTAGGACAATACCGAGGGAAGAGCATACTCGATAAGTTTGTCATTCCGGGCTTGACCCGGAATCCAGTCTGGATCCTGAATCAAGTTCAGGATGACAGGAAAATCGAATGGTAAACTCCCCGTAGAGACTACACGTTAGCTCCTCCTGTTTCCCTCTCTTAAGCTAAGAGAGGGTGAGGGTGAGTTATGAGACTTCATAACCCCTCTCAATCTCCCCTTATCTTAAGGGGAGAAGTCAGAAGAGAAGGATGAAGATATAGTCCGACCTGCATAGTAATATGTAGACTTCGACGGAAATGATCGGAGCTTGTAATTTCCGCGTCAGTCCGCGTGATATTTAAAGTCCGCGATTGTCCGCGATTGTTACAAAGTAACAATGTTGCGTAACAAGGCATCGGTAGCGGAAGCTGTCGATGGATCACCTCCTTTCTAAGGAGATTAAATAACTTTCGAGCCTTCGGGCTTGAGAGTGTCGATACACTTGTGGCCCACAACGCTGGGTCGTAAGTGTGAAAACAATTGACGTAAAGCCCAGTAAAATGGGCATTCCTACCTGCCCCGTAGCCGTCCTGTGCAAACAGAATAGTTACGGTTCAGGCCCGAGTACCGCTAAGTAGTATTCCTTCGGGAGTGCGAAAAGTGCTACTGGGGTCACTATTTGATTGCCAAAGTTTAGGGAAACCCCGACTCAGGTCGGGGTTTTTGTGCGCCAACTTGATCCTTGCACGGACAAAAAAACCATGTTATTATGATTTTAGGACATTTCATTTTTAGGGCATTATGGCACTATAACTGAAATGGATTATATTTCATTTTTTTAACGATATGCTACAAAAACTGAAACGTATTCAAGTAGAGGAAAAACTCAAATCCTCAAGACTTCCTGTTTTTACCCCACAGGAATTCAAGGATGTTTTTGGCGTATCCGCAACAACGGCCCATAGTTTTATCAAGCGCAATCTCAAGAGCGGTTTGTTCATAAAATTACGAAATAATTATTACCAGCTCAAAGACAGTAACCCGCCTCTATATTTTATTGCTAACAAGCTCTATCAGCCTTCTTATGTTTCTCTGGAAAAGGCTATGTCTTATTACAATATCATCCCTGAAACAGTGTATGGCATTACTTCGATTACCACAAAGTCCACTCGGGAATTTGAAACTCCTCGAGCCACTTTTACCTACCAGACTATCAAACCAGAAGCCTACACAGGATATGGCGCAAAGAATATGGATGGATATATTGTTTTGTTTGCTGAACCGGAAAAGGCCCTAGTCGATTATTTGTATTTTGTCGATCTGAAAAAAATTTCCTTGAACGACCGTTTGCAACTTCGAGATATTAAAAAAAATAAATTGACAAAGACTGCCCAACTGTTCAATCGTCCAAGTTTACTTAAACTCATTGATCACGTTTATGCTGAATATCGAAAACCTCGAAGAATTTACTAACCGATATCAGACCGATCTTGACAATATTATCCGCGAATATTGCCAGCACTTATTTTTGACATACCTGTACCAGCTGCCTGACTCGGAACGATTGCTGTTTAAAGGCGGCACGGCTTTACGGATTGTTCTCCACAGTCCTCGTTTTTCCGAAGATTTGGATTTTACCGGCATAAATATTTCTCAAGCTGAAGTAGAAAATTTGTTTACCAACACGCTTGCCAGCATAGAAAAAGCCGCCATCCAAGTGCAACTGGAAGAGGGTAAGCCAACCACCGGGGGTTATTTAGGCATTGCCAGATTTCACGTTTATGGCAGAGAGATAGATATTCAAATTGAAGTTTCATTGCGCAATGGCAAAGGTCTCAAGGGTGTAAGAACAGTGATTGAAAGCGAATATTTACCACGATATACTCTGGTGCATTTGCCAGTGGAAGAAATTATCAGAGGTAAAATCGCGGCCCTTATCAACCGGCACAAACCCAGGGACTTTTACGATTATTTTTATTTACTCTCCGGCAACTATCCGCTGGTAAAAGAAAAAAATACTTTACAAAACACTTTAAAGTTACTAAAAGACAGCAATATTGATTTTTCTCGTGAACTAAAGCGATTTTTGCCGGCCAGCCACTCCATGCACCTGCGCAACTTCAAAAAGGTTTTGCAGGACAAAATAGGATCGTATTCGGGTTAATCTGGAAAAGCCGCACTTTCTTGAACATAGTTGGTGCGGTTTTTGTTATTTTTCGGCAGTCCTTGGAAACAAAGTCAGATTACGGATTTGTTGCGCGTTCTTTGCGCGATTCTTGCGCGATTCACGAAATCGTGCTATACTTTGGATATGTTCAATCCGCGCTATAAATTGACGGACAAAATAGTCAGCGATCTCACCCACATTGCCGAAACCAAGGCAGTCATTGCGCGCGCCAAGCTTTTGCCCCAAGCGGAGATTCGCCTGCGGCACCAGGCCTTAATTCGCATGACGCATAGTTCCACGGCTATCGAGGGCAATAACCTTAATCTGCGCCAAGTCGAGGCTGTTTACGCCCGCAAAAAAATCAACGCTCCTGACAGGGATATTTACGAAGTTCAGAATTATCTTGCCGCCCTGCGGTATATCGAGCAGGTGGTGAAGAAAAAAACCGCAATCACGGAAAAAAACATTCTCAAAATCCATAAGCGTGTAACCGACAAAACTTTGCGGCCTGATGAATCCGGCCACTTTCGGAGTCGCGCGGTCTATGTTGTCCGGCGCAAATGGGGTGCCCCGGAAGAAATTGTTTATACCGGCCCTGACGCGAGGAAGGTTCCCGGACTCATGGCCGATCTGGTGAAGTGGCTCGCTGAAAGCGAGAAACAGAAGGTAAACCCGGTAATCATGGCCGGCATTGTGCACCAAGAAATTGCCGCGATCCACCCCTTTTCTGACGGCAATGGCCGCACGGCCAGAGCGGTAGCGACTTTGGTTCTTTACGCCAGAGGCTACGATTTCCGGCGCTTGTTCGCTCTGGAGGATTATTATAATAAAGACCGGCCCAAATACTATGCCGCCATCAATATCGGCAAGAATTATGAGCAGCGCCGGGTAGATTTTACCTCTTGGCTGGAGTATTTTGTCAGGGGTTTTAAGGACGAGATAGATAACGTCAAGGCCAAAACCCTGGCTTTATCCAGCCGGAAAATAGGCGAAACAATAGAAACCCAAGTATTCTTGAACCCCGACCAGCTCAAAATTTTGGACTTTCTGGATCAAATGGGAAAAATCACGGTCAAAGGTGTGATTGATATTCTGCGGGTGCCGCGCAGAACCGCCCAGCTTGAATTGCAGCGTCTCAAAAAATTGAAGATGATCAAGCAAGTCGGCAAGGGTCCTGCCTCCGGATATATTTCGATTTAGTTAGGACTTACAGGATGGCTGGCTCCGGTCGGGCAGAGCCCGACCTGCGGCAAGCATTTGCCCAATTTCTTCTTTGCCCCGTTCACTTTTGGTTTTTCCAATTGTGAATGGCGCAGGTCCTGATGTACCAAAAAGATTGTTTCCCCACACCATTATCCCTACGGCGATCAGAATCACAAACAGCGTCCAATATTTCACGAATCCTCCTTAATTATTTTGCCTGACCATCGCGTGCCAGGCGATTTATCTTTAGATAAGACATTAGTAATTCGCTATAGCTTTGTTTTTAGAATTAGTCATTTGCAGGAAGCCCCGAGGCTCGTATACTTTTCATATCGTTAATATTGTCATATAATCAAGAAAAGCTTCTTTAAGGAAATCAAAATTGCCAAAAAATCCACTCAAAATCCTCATCTTGTTTTATAGTTTTACAGGCACGGTTGCCGAGCTTGCCAAATATGTCGCAGATGGGGCAAGTAAAGTCGCCAATGTCGAGGTTTCCATCAAACGAGTACCCGAGCTGTTACCTGATGAGTTTTTCAAGGGCAAAGATCCACTTCTCAAAATCAGAAAAGATTTAGAAAGCAAATATCCGGTGGCGACCAAAGAGGATCTCATTGAGGCAGATGGGATTGCTTTCGGGACTCCTACTCATTTCGGCAGCTTTGCCGCCCAACTCAAAGAATTTATTGATCAACTCTCGGGGGAATGGTTACAGGGCAAACTCGTCAACAAACCAGCCGCAGTGTTTTGCGCCGCTGGAACTACTCACGGCGGAGAAGAACTAACTCTGCTCTCAACCATGATTCCGCTTTTAAACCTCGGCATGTTGCCAGTGGGAATTCCTTATCCGGTCCAAGGAGAAGGGAATGGATTTGATGCCGGGAGTCCTTATGGAGCGGTTTATGTCACGGGTGGGGGCCGTAAACTTTCCGAAGCTGATCAGAAGGTTGCGAGAATTCTCGGTACGAGGCTTGCGACCATGGCCGCGATTCTCAACTGCGGTTGTGATCATTGCAATTTTTGCCACGATTTAAACAAAAAAGTGGAGTAAAAATATGGATTGGGATACTCTAATAATGCTTGGCCACATTGTGGGGACAGTGCTGGGAGTGGGAGGCGCGACCTTTGCGGAAATTTTTCATAGCAAGGTCACGCGTGACGGTTATAATGAAACCGCAGGTGGTTTCCTGCATATCACCTACATGATTATGCGCATCGGTCTGATCCTCCTGGTTATTTCCGGTTTTGGATTTTTGTTGCTTGCTAGGTTTGAGGGGCAAACTCAGTATATTTACAGCGCGCGGGTTTGGGCCAAACTGATGATCACTTTAATAATCCTCGTCAATACTGCTCTTTTGCATATTCGCAAGATGCCTACATGGTTGGGTTCTGCTATTTCCATAACCTCTTGGTACGCGGCCCTCATCATCGGGGCTTGGCGGATACGAGCAGGTTTTTGGACCCTTATTCTTGCCTACCTGATAGTCATCATTGTGGTGGCCGCCTACAAGCATTCAAAAAGTTTACAAGGAGTGAAACAGACGTGACCGCTATGCTTAAATTTCTATTGTCTTTACATGTTGTTCTGGGCCTGCTCGGGATCAGCTGTTTTGCCGCTACTGCTTTGTGGCTGCAAAAAAAAGAGCTCAAAATTTTATCCCTCAAAAAATCTTCTTTTTTGGCAGCAATTTTTATCGTTTTGTCATGGATCTCCGGCGGGTATTATTACTATGTCTACTATGGGAAAAACGTGAAAGAGGTCATCAAAAAAGGGGACTATCCCTGGGCCCACACAGTATTCATGGAGTCAAAAGAACACATTTTTCTGTTTCTGCCGTTTTTGGCCATCGCGCTCGCGGTCATAATTTTTACAAGAGGCGAGTCGCTTAGTACTTCTCCAAATCTCAAAAAACAGCTGACTATTCTCGCAGTTCTTGGTTTGGCGCTGGGAATATTTATCACGCTTTCTGGAGCAATAATTTCAGGGGCATATCGAACATGAATCACTTTCACAACGAATCAAAATTTCCTTCTGCCTCTGTTGTTTCCGCATTTTTTTCTACTATCTTTGTCACGTCAGTCACAATTTTGGCAGAACTCGTTCCATCGTTTAAAAACTGGCTGGCTTCAACCTTCTATCACCATTGGATAGGCAAAGGAGTTCTAACGACTGGAATTTTTGTCACCTTTTTTGTATTTATGGTCATATTTGGAAAAGGCCTGGACGATGAGCGTTTAGCTGGTCAGATCAAGCTCCTGAATGTGACTCTGGCCCTCGGCACATTTGTTATATTCTTTTTTACAGTCTACGAAACCTTTAAGTAATTTGGGTTTAGAGTGATCCGGACTTTGGCTTGAGGCTATATTTTTCAGGAAGCTGCCGAGTGGATTGAATTGATTTGACTTCAATGTTGATCGCGAGTCTTTTCTAGTAGTCAGGTTGGGTTGGATGATGTATAATTGGTGCAGTTAAGATAATTATTAATTTAAAAAATATGAACGAACAAGGCCACGATAAAAACCACGAACATTCACATGATTGGCATGGGATGTGCGGGTGTGAAGGGCATCATGGCGATCACAAGCATCTCGTGCTGCGCATCTTGCTCGGCCTCCTGATCCTGGGCATGGTGTTCGGCGTCGGTCTCAAGGTTGGCGAGTTCAAGGGGGAGCTGGAAGCCGGCGGGGGTTTCGGCTTTGGTCCTCATTTCAACATGATGCGGGGTTATGGTTGGGATAATTTCGGGCCAATGATGCCTAAGAATTTCGATTACCGCACCCCCTCGTCTACTCTGCGCTAACCAGACCATTTGACGGCCGGACCAGTGAATGCAACAAAAAACCGCCTCTCGACAAGCTCAAGGCGGTTTTTTTATTCTGGTTACTTGCTTTGTTCCGGGGTTGTCGGTTCTGCGGGTTTGTCAACCTGTGCCGGTGATGGGGTTTGTGTCTCGTCCATGGTGATTGCGTCCTTTCCTAAATTATTTTGCCCCGACCATCGCGTGCCAGGCGATTTATCTTAAAATAAAGACATAGCGCTTCATTGTAGCCTTATTCCCACGATAAGTCAAGGATTCTAGGAGTACCCTTGTAGGAGGTTATAGTCAAACTGATCATGCACAACTGTTCGAACAGATAAGGTTAGGTGAATGCCCTCTCCGCTATCGCAGAGGGTTACCTGTCCGCAGAAGCTTTAGCGGAGGTGGAGGGTGAGGT
>JAHFJD010000045.1 GCA_023246055.1 Candidatus Doudnabacteria bacterium | reverse complement strand
ATAGGAGGATCAAGCAATGAAACTCCGCGGTATTGACTTCGGAAATGTCCTTGGCGCTTCGGGCGTTCAAGGATTCTTTGGAGAAGGCTACTGGTTCCACAAAATGTGGCACCTGTTTGGCCTGAACTTCGACGGCATGACGTTTGTCGCAAAAACGGCAACACTTCTGCCTCGCAAGGGGAACATGCCGCTTACACGACACTACACGCCTCGCCAACTGTTCCCCAGATGCGTCAAAGCGAAGCCGCTTCGGGGTGTAATGCTCAACTCGGTAGGTTTGAGCAATCCTGGACTCGGTGCACTACTCGGCACTGGTGAATGGCAGAAGCGAGTAACGCCGTTTTTGCTATCAATCATGTCGCTTGCAGACACGCCGAAAAAACGGCTTGAGGAGATGCGTCTCATGGTGGAAACGATTGGCTTCGCCAAGGACAGTTTTTCTAAGCCGTTTGGTTTGCAGATCAATCTGTCTTGTCCGAACACAGGACACGATCCGCGCGAGCTGATCGGCGAATCAGCGAAGGTTCTCGAGATTGCAGCATCGCTCGGCGTACCGGTCATGCCGAAGTACAGCATCGCCTCCGCTCCGATACAGGCCGTTCGGGAACTCAACGATCATCCTGACTGTGACGCGATCTGCGTCTCCAACACCTTGCCGTTCGGTTGGCAGGGAGTTGATTGGCAAAGTGTCTGGGGTAGCAAAACTTCTCCACTCGCAAAGTTGGGTGGTGGGGGTCTATCCGGCGAGACGCTCTGTCCGTTGGTTTGCGAATGGATCGCGCGTCTCCGCGACGTTGGATTCACAAAGCCAATCAACGGCGGCGGTGGCATTATGTGCTTGGAAGACGTGAATCGTTATCACGACGCGGGTGCGTCCTCGGCCTTTCTCGGTTCGGTCGCGGTGTTGCGCCCGTGGCGAGTGAAGGCAATCGTCAACCAAGCGAACAACCTGAACTGGAGGTAACACATGAACGATAGAATCACCCTGCGCCGCCTGGACGACATGCACTGTCATTTCAGGGCCGGTTCGCTTCTGAAGGAAGTGCTGCCGTTCACGGCGCAATACGCAGGCCGAGGAATCGCGATGCCGAACACTCGGCCGCGCGCTATTCTCACCGGGAAAGATGTCGTCTGGTATCAAGACGAGATCAGGCGTGCGCTCGACGAAATGCCGCATCGGCATTCATTCGAGCCGCTCATGACGATCGAGATCAGAGATAACACAACACCGCAGATGATTGCGGAAGCGTACCATGCAGGCGCGGTCGCCGGAAAAGTGTATCCTCTCGGAGTTACCACAAACTCTGATGAGGGACTTCGCAATTTCGAGAGCGAAAGCATCGCGGAAACTTTTCGGGCAATGCGGGATGTCGGCATGCTTCTACTCATCCACGGCGAGCTCGATCGCGAGCGCACGCTGGTAACGAAACGGGAGGAAGTTTTTCTGCCGACGCTTCTCATGTTGGCCGAGAAGTTTCCAAACATGAAGATCGTGCTTGAGCATGTTTCCACGCGCGTCGCGGTGGAGAGCGTTCGACAGCTCGGGCAGAACGTCGCGGCAACAATCACCGCGCATCATCTCTGTCTGACGCTGAACGACGTCGTCGGCTATGGAATTCAGCCACACCATGGCTGTATGCCGATGCCGAAGGACTTCGACGACCGCGACACTCTTATCGTTGCGGCGACGAGCGGCGAACCCAAGTTTTTTCTCGGATCGGATACCGCACCTCATCCGCGAGAGAAAAAAGAATGCGCGAAAGGAGCGTGCGGCGTGTATACCGCGCCAGTGCTCCCTCAAGTGCTCGCGGAAGTTTTCGAGAAGACGGGGAAGCTTGATCGTCTCGAAGATTTCAGTTCGCGATTCGGCGCGGAGTTTTACGGCCTTCCTCTCAACGACGGCTCCATCTCGCTCATAAAATCGGAGTGGGTTGTGACGGAACAGATTGGGGGTGTCGTTCCTTTTCGCGCTGGGGCCAAACTACAATGGCAACTCTCATAATCACGCCGCCTATCGGACTGCTAATGCATTTCGGTGGGCGGATTTTTCTTTTGGTTAGCTTCGCCAAAATTTTGAAAATCAAGCAAGGACGGCGCGGGATTTTTCCCCTTGAACCCCTCCCGCCGAGCCGTCCGAGCGAAAATGAGTGCCCCGCCGCCTGCCCGAGTCATTGAGGGCAGAGACCCACAGAAAAATGTTCTCATCTTTTTAGAAGAAAAAATTGGGGGCGCGCAAAATTAAAATTGTAAAGAAAGTTTTTCTGCGAGGCAGGCCGCCGTCCGAAAACTGTCATTCCCGTGAAGCTTGCCCTCGACCACGATCGGGGGACGGGAATCCAATTCATTGTAAAAGCCTTGCTAATCTGATGATTTCTGAATCCCCGCCCTCGTCTTCACGAGGGCAAGCCTAGCGGGGATGACAAAAAATATGGTTCTCGGACGGTCTCGGGCGGCGGACTTCCACAGTTCACGAATTTTTGATAAAGTAGGTTCGAGCGAGGTCATAAAGACACTCCGCCTATGAAAACGGCAATTCTAATTTTGGTGATTATTGTAGCTGGTCTTGGTGCCATATATTTGTGGCAAAAGCCGATCTTGCAAGACAAGCAGAACTCAATCGAACCCTTAGTCATCAATGTTGAAGACTACGCTACGGTGGCGGCTGAAATTGGCAAGCAGATAAACGACCTTTCGCCCACGCCTCCGACGGAAGATACCTGGATCGTGCGGGATGTGGAATTTGTAAAAAATGAACCGTACGCCTATGTCGTTTACCATGACACTCATAATATTTTTCGGATTTTGGTGGAGACTGGTTGGAGACCGTATCAGCCTGATCAAAAAATTAGGTCCGTAACTGCCTTCCACGCTATCGCAACCTTTGAGTCCGCCGAAGGCGGCTGGCGACTCGCTCATGGCGAGGACTTGGCAAGAGGCAAAGAAACTGTTAAGATAAGTCCTAATTAGACTTTTAAATCAATTTACCGATGAGCCAAGACAATCTCGTAAAACTCCAGTGCACTGTGTGCAAGCGCATCAACTACCACACCACTCGCAACAAAAAATCAGTGACCGAATCCCTGGCCCTGAAAAAGTTCTGCAAATGGTGTCGCAAACACCAGCCGCACAAGGAAATGAAGAAATAAGCAAAAACCCGCCTCATCGGCGGGTTTTTATTGCACAGCAGAACAGAGTTTACAGAACAGCTTCTTTGGCAGCCTTGGCTACGCGGAACTTTACCACGGTTTTAGCCGGAATCTGGATGGTTGCGCCAGTTGCCGGGTTGCGGCCTTGGCGGGCGGCGCGATTCACTTTGACGAGTTTGCCGATGCCTGGTATCACAAATTCGCCGTTTGATTTCACCTGTTTGTAGGCCAGGTTAACCACTTTGTCGAGGAACTCTCCAACCTCTTTTTTGCTCATAGTTGAGCCTTCAGCAAGGGCGGTCAGGAGCTCGGACTTGGTCATTTTTGCCATTGGTGTCTATTAGTTAATTTTTAAGTATCTATGTCTATCTTAGCGGAGGCTCGCAAATTCGTCAACAAACACCAATATTTTGAGGAACAAGATTATACTGTATACTATATATAGGTTACATAACCTTTTTTGTATACATGAAAATTGAGATACGTAAAGAAGCGATAAAGCTCAGGAAACGAGGTTTTTCATTTGAAGAGATTAGCAGTCTATTGCCAGTATCAAAAAGTACCTGCAGTGTCTGGCTAAAAGAGGTTGATCTATCTGACAAGGCGAAGCTGCGTTTACAGAAAAGAGGGTTGGATGGTAGAAAGAGAGGGCAGTTAAGCAATCATAACAGGGCGTTATTAAGAGATGAAGGTATAGCAAGACAAATTCGTGCTGAGATTTCTACGCTTGATTTGAACAAAATATTGCTTAAATTATTGTGCGCGATGCTATATTGGGGAGAAGGTGCAAAGGGGCAGCATCGAGTGATTTTCACCAATTCAGATCCATTAATGATCAGGATATTTTTAAAATTTTTCAGACAAAGTTTTACACTCGACGAATCAAGATTTCAGGCTTCATTGCATTTACACGAGTATCATAATCACGATATCCAAAAAAAGTTTTGGGCAAATATTACGGGCATACGGCTTCAAAAGATAAGTATTTATAAAAAACCCAACACCGGTTTAGTAAAAAGAGAGGGCTACCTAGGTTGCATATCTATAAGGTATAATGATGTAAACATCGCGCATACTTTGGAAAGCCTTTATAAGGAATTTGGTGTAAAATATGGGGGCGTCGGTTAATGGTAAACTACCACTCTCCAAAAGTGGAACTGTAGGTTCGATTCCTACCGCCCCTGTTCACCCGCCTCTGGAGGGCCAAGACCTAAATAATTTATGACATTAAAAATAGTTTCCTGGAATATTTGGGGTGGACAGTATTTAACCGAAATAATAAAGACATTGCGTGAGGCTGATGCAGATGTAATCGGCCTTCAGGAAGTCATTCAGGATACAGACGGAAAAAATAATATAGCAAAAGCCATTGCCGAAGAACTCGGATACAACTTTGTTTTTGTTCCGAACTACAAGGTTGAAACATCGCGACTTTTCAAAGAATTAGAATCCAAAACAGTTGAAATAGGGAACTCCATTCTTTCAAAAAGAAAAATTAATTCGTTTGGGATGCATCAAATATCGGATGATAAAAAACGCACGGTAATCGAAGCTCAGGTTACATTTGGTAAGAAAGCAGTCCATTTATTTTCTGCACATTTAGTTCATACTCATCAACAAGAGTCTGCAGATCAGAACCAGCAAGCAAGAAACCTGCTCGAGCTCATTCCTGCGGAGAACTCGATACTGATGGCTGATGTGAATGCCACTCCCAACACTGATTGCCTCAAAATATTGAGTGGCATTCTGATTGATTCTGATCCAGAAGCCCTCGCCCCAACTTGGAGCGTTTATCAAGAAGGATGTATCGTCTGCTCTTCACAAAAAATCGATACTAGACTTGATTACATATTTACCAGCAAAGATTTAAAATCCAAGTCATTTAAGGTTTTTGATTCAAAAGGCTCTGATCACCTGCCAATCCTTGCAGAGATTCAAATTTGATAGACCATTTCAAGCCGAGCAGTGGAATGATCGCCAGAAACCCCTTATAATGCTTACAAAGGGTTGGTCCCAGACCGACCCACACTGTTTACCCGCCTGCCTGCCTCTGGCGGGCCAAGACATTTTTTATCGAGTGACCGACTTTGCCCTTCGAAGCTTCTGCGAAGTAGGGGATACCCTGTCGATAATTGATGCCTTGACCTAAAGCAAAAATCCGGCTGAAAGAGCCGGATTTTTGTTGTATACTTCCTACATGAGATTTCTGGAATTTGAAAATAGAAAAACAGCATATTGCCTCCTCGTGATCGCATTAGTATTTATTATCTTGGCTGTACCATTTAAAGACGGACGTTCCACGTACGCTCACCATGAACTGGGCAGAGATCTAGGGGTCGAGAGGAGTATTGATCGCGGGGTAGTAATAGAATTGGGTCCAGAATCAAGCCTGGGTGGTTTTCATTTTGGACCAATCTATTATTATTTGATTTATCCCTTTGTAAAGTTAATGGACTTTGCACCATACTCACTGGCAATTGCAAGCGGCTTTTTTATGCTGTTAACTATTATTGGAACTTTTTTCGTGACAACAGAATTGTTCAAAAATGAAATTCTCGCTCTTTTTGCATCCGGTCTAATGACTGTTTCCATCTTAACATTCCAGCTCACTAAATACGGATCAAATCCGAACCTCGTTCCCTTTTTCAGTCTCGTACTTTTTTATTCCTTAAAAAAACTTGCCGATAATAATCGTAGTTATTTTTTTGCATCGGCATTGGCGGTTAGTTTTGCAGTTGCTACACAGCTGCATGCCGTTCCCTTGATTACGATGCCACTGGTTTTGATCGCCGCAGCAGTTGCCACTGACATAAAAAATGTTCCCTTTCGTAATATCCTGATCTTTTTGGTTATCAATATCGTCATTTATTTACCCTATTTAAGGCATGAAATACAAAATGGCTTTTCAAACTCTCTCGCCCTATTTAGTTTAGTTGGAGGAGGTTTGAGTTGGAATATTTATTTAGGTCACCTCGTGCAGTTTTTGGAATTTTTTTTCGATCCCTTTTTATCACTTCACCCTTTTTTTAGTTCTCTGGACTTCGGAGGCGTATGGTTAAGAACATTGAGTATTTGTTTGCTACTGGTAGTTCCCGGAGTTTTGTATTTTAATCTCCGGAATAGAAAATATTTACATGTTGGAGATATAGTGTTAGATGCATCAACCAAAAGAATATTTTTGTTGTGGTTTCTGATACCCTCGATAGTTTTTTTTCTTCCCCTGGGATTACGGGCTGATTTTCGTTATTACTATTTTTTTATTTTGTTTCCTATTGTTTATATATTTCTGGCCCGGGGGATTTTTTCTCTTTTGAAGGCAGGTCTTCACGCCCTCGTGATTTACATCTTTGCAGCATTTGTGATTTTACAGCTTTGTCAAATTTATATTTATATTGATCTTGTTACCTCTCTGACATAAGTGATGAGCTTTGTAAACACCAGTTGTCAATAACATGGAGAGTCAAGTCAGTGATTCGGCCCGGTCTTTACGACATCCCGGCCGAGACGCCTCAAAGCCGCCGGTAGAAGGATTCCTGAAAACCCCTTATAATGTCTCCAAAGGGTCGGTCCCAGACCGACCCACACTGTTTACCTGCCTGCCTGCCTCTGGCACGGCCTCTGGCGGGCCAAGACATTTTTTATCGAGTGACCGACTTGCCCCACATTGAATTGCGCAATTCAAGGGTATAAAGTATAATGTCTTTATGAAGAAAGTTAATTTACAGTTTAATCTGCCGGTAATGATCTTGAAAGAAAAAAAGCGTTTCGTTGCGTATACGCCAGCTTTGGATTTATCTACCTCTGGTAGTTCTTACGAGCAAGCTAAAAAGCGTTTTGAAGAGATCGTTCACATTTTTTTTGATGAAATAATCAAAAACGATACTCTTGAGCAAGTTCTGGGAGATTTGGGTTGGGTGAAAACGCAGAGGCAATGGCGCTCTCCGGTTGTTATCTCACAAGAAACTGAAACCCTCAAAGTAGCGGTTTAGAAACAAAATGCCTCGCCTCCCGTCGATTAGCTGGAAGAAGTTTGAAAAATTTTTATTGTTTGTGGGCTGCAAGTTTGTCAGGGAAAAAGGCGATCACAGGATTTATTGGCGAATAGGAATGACTAGACCAGTGGTAGTGCCGCGTGATAGCGCACTTCCAGTTTTTATTATTCGAAATAATATACGAGTGCTTGGAATCAGCCCCGGAGAATATAACGAAATCTTGAAACAGATTTGAATGTTAATTATATACTCTTTTTTTGCATTTTTTTATTAAATATGAAAAACTCAACCTTTCTATTGTTTTTCGCAATCCTTACACTTTCGTTTCTGAATACTGTCCCTGTGTTTGCTACTTCATTAGCAGGGGCCAGTTGTACTGTCGCGGCAGAAATTGTAGACAAGGGAACAGAAGAGCATGGCTCGAAGTTTCTCAAAGTTGAAATTTTGACAGCCAAACCCACGGGTGTTTTAGGTAACTGCAGTTTTGTCAGCAAGGGCGACATTTTCAAAATTGACGGGGGAAGCAGCCCAGATCCTCTTAATGTTGGCGATGTAATTGAAGCTGGACTTGAGGCAAATTCAGCGATGACGCCCTCCGGTGTTGCCTTGTCCTTTATCCAATGGGAACCTGTTTCGCTGATAAGCTCCGATGAAAAACTTATCATACCAAAGGCAGATTTGCCTTTGGCGGTTCAAATAGGAAATTGTTTGACCAAGCACATTTCCAAGTTTATAATGAATTTATGAATCATCAATTTACGGCCATCTATAAAAAACATGGGAAATGGTTTTTGGGTTGGGTGGAAGAGATCCCTGGGGTGAATACCCAAGGGAAAACCTTGAAGGAAGCAAAAACCAATCTCAAAGAGGCTCTCTCGCTGGTGCTTGAGGTGAATCGCGCATTGACTAGAAAAGAAATTTCCGGCCGAGTCATCAGGGAGCCGTTAAAAGTCTAGGTTGATGAAGCGGACGGATTTGATTCGGCATCTTTTGAAGCATGGCTGTGTATTCGTCAGAGAAGGCGGTAATCACAGCGTATTTTTTTATCCGGAACTGCGAAGAGTCTCGACTGTTCCGCGGCATAAGGAGATTAATGATTGGTTAGCCAAAAAAATTTGCAAGGATTTGGGAATACCCCGGCCGCGTTAGCAGATGATTTTACAACCCTGTTCACCCTCCTGCCTGCCTCAGGCGGGCCAAGATATTTTTATCGAGTACCGACTTGCCCTTCGAAATCCATCGAGGTGGATGAAGTAGGGGATACCTTGTCAAATCAAATGAATAAAATTAGAATAATTTACTCGGCTCATCTGGAATTTAGATTAAAGATTAGAGACATTCCGCGCCAATTGCCCAAGCGTATTTTTGAAACTGCGAAGGAACATTATTTTGACAATCAAACCCGGAACTACGCAGCTGTCGGCAAGGTTATTTACAAAGGCCGGAATCGAGAAATGGCGGTGATTTATGAACAAATTTATGACCAGATTGTTTTGATAACCATTCACCCCTTGAAGCATTTACAAAAATTACATAGAATTAAATCAAGAAGATGGCAAAGAGTATGAAAAATGGTAAAAAGTTAGTTCATTATGACAAGCAGAGCGATGTGCTTTATTTTGGCGTCCAAAAAGGTGTAGAAGAGGAGTTTGTGGAAATTGGCCCGGGTATAGTGGCAGAACTTGATGAGAGGGGTAAGGTGATCGGCATCGAAGTACAGCATGCCTCCAAAATTCTCAAACCGGTTCAGCGCCAAATGTTTGGGGTCGCTGTAGCAGTGCCGTGAAAAGCGATGCCGGTCATACGAGTCATTTTTGTTATGCCCAAAG